>CAZLNG010000026.1:0-41229 GCA_964560735.1 uncultured Methanosarcinales archaeon
AAAGACTGACAGCATTTTCAAGGTTCTGGATACTGTCAACTCCCATCTCTGCAAGTGTTTGTCTTGCATTACCCTCGTTCATTAACGCACTAGCGTAATCTGCGCTTTTTTCTGGGAATATTTTCTGAGCAGCACCGTAAAGACTGACAGCATTTTCAAGGTTCTGGATACTGTCAACTCCCATCTCTGCAAGCTTACAGCATGTAACAGCATAGGTTATTAATGAAGATTTGATTTTCTGTTCATTATTACCGGCAAGAGAAAAGAGTAAACTGTAGTAAAACCTGCTAATAAGAGAATTATTGAATTCATCATTTCCTTCAAGCACTTTTTCCAGGGAATAATACCCTTCATCTTCAAGAAATTGAAATAATTCATCCACCTGTTGTAAGTTCACCAGTCCGGACAAAAAAATTATGCGCGAAAATTCTTCATTGGTAAAGCCGACTATAACATCAGGTTGGAGGTCAAAAATAGATTCAATAAACGCTTTTTTGTCATCATTTGTGACCGCGGATTCCAGTTGATGCAGGAAGGCTTCTTTATCCATGTAATGCGATATGTGTAAACTTGTTTTAAATTTTGTCAAATTATTTGATGTATTACGAGAGCCTCAAAATAATAATTATAACATTGCAACTTAAGAAATAGCCATTTCTTTCAAATAACAGTTCAGCTTCCTTTCCTTAACCTCACCCGAACCAGTTCTCCCTCAATTTCTTCTCCTTTTCTCCCTGCATGCTTGCGTATGCCACATATTTTCCACTTTCAATATCGAAAACGAACCTGTAGACTGTTTTGAAATAAGCCCAGTATTTGACATAGGGGGTTCTGGCATCGCTCAGCAGGACAGTCACTGAGCCATTTTCTTCCGAGACGGTGTAGACGGGATAATCAATGTCCTGAGGGAGGGCTGTGCTGTAGAGTTTTCCGGCTTTTTCGGCGTAGGAGGAGGCATTGGGGATACTGGTGCTTATATTGATTTTTTCGACATAATCGCTCTTTTTGATCCCTGATCCGTAGCTGATTTCCATAATCTTGTAGTGGGTAGAGTTATAGGGATACGCTGCAAGGAAGCTGCCTGGGGAAGAGGGGTAGGTGTCCTCGTAGCTGATTTTTGCACCCTCCAGGCTGGAAATATTTTTCACAAGAGATAATTTTGCCACAGGCAGGACTGTAAGCCAGACCACAAGCACGACTACGAGGGCGGTATAGAATTTGCTCCTGTTGTTTGTCACAAAAGTGCAGAACTTGTTGAACTTACCGTTCCACTTTCCGCGGGCTTTCATGTATGCAACAATTAAAATAAAGATTGGCAGCAGAGGGAGGAGGTTTGCCAGCGGGTCGAAGAAGTAGACTGCTCCCATAATGGATGCATCTGTATTGAAAGGGTAGAGGGGACGCATTTTCCAGCTTGTGGTGTAATCAAGGTAGCTGTGGGAAAAAATGGCTGAAAAGCCGGCAGCTGTAAATAAACGGTCTTTTGTTTTAAGCCAGATGAAAAGCGTAACAAGAGAAATGAAAATAACTGAATGCATGAACTCCCTGTGGCCCAGCAGGTAGAAAAGCTGGTTTCGCGCCTCGTGGCTCACGCTCCCGCTGACAAAAACAAACATGATGTATGGAATAAAGTCAAGGTCAGGGAGGATTGCCAGAAATGCTACTGCACTTTGTTTTTTTCCTTTAAATCCCAGAGCCAGAGCGATCAGAAGGCCGACTCCAAAATGGGAAAGTGTGTTTACCATTTGCTTTCTTCCAGAACCAGGTTCTATTTTTGATTTCGCTTCACTTTCTACTTTAATTTCTTTTCTTGCTTAATTTCTTTTTGCTGTTACTTATATTTTTATATTAAATATGTCAAAGCTTTGTCGGATGTCCGAATGCATTATCTCTTGAATGTATTATATCCGCATACATTTCTTCAAAAATATCTATAATTTGTATCTTTTACCTTTAAATAGGTTTGATGTATAATTATGTTTTACATTTTGAATTGCCTTCTGGTAATTCATATGTCTTTGAAATGAAATAAAGAAGAGCGTTTTACGGTGCTGTATTCTGCTACAGAATCGCTTGTGACAGAGTATTGCGAGACATATTTCTGTTAAATAGTTAAGGGGAAACTGGGAGCAAAACAAGTTTTGTAGTGAAATATCTTTGACTTGAAGGAGCTTTGACTGGGAAATACGATTGACTCGAAGGTAGAGATATGGTTCAGACTAAAGGTTCAGATCCCAGCTCAGATCCGGATAAAATCACTATTCGAAGCAAATTTTGCAAACCGGTTGAATATAAAGAGGATTATTAAGAGGGTAGATAATATGGCCAAAGAATTGTACAAACTACCGCCTTTGAAATATGGATATGGAGACCTGGCACCTTATATTTCTGAAGAACAGCTGCGGATACACCACGACAAACATCATCAGGCTTATGTGACCAATGCAAATGCCGCTATAGAAATGATGGATAAAGCAAGGAAAGAAGGAACTGACTTTGATTATAAGGCAGCCGCAAAAGCCCTTTCCTTTAATCTGGCCGGGCATGTCCTTCACGATTACTTCTGGTGGGAGATGACCCCCGAAAGCAATGCAAGCAAAGAGCCTGTCGGGGAATTGTCTGAAGTGATCAAGGAAAATTTCGGGGGCTTTGACAGGTTTAAGAAGGAATTCACCCAGGTCGCGTCAAGCGTTGAAGGCTCAGGCTGGGCGGCATTAACTTTCTGCAACGATACAAAAAGACTTATGATTATGCAGATTGAGAAGCATAATGTGAATGTAGTTCCGGATTACCCGATCCTTATGGCTCTGGACGTGTGGGAACACGCTTATTATATCGACTACAAAAATGACAGAGGGAAATTCATAGAAGGATTCTGGAATATAATTAACTGGGAAGAAATTGACAACTACTTCAAAAAGATCCAGAAATAATCAGAGAGCTATTTCTCTTTAAATATGTTTACGTTATTCCGATTGGATTTTCCAATTAAATCTCTTTATTTCTTTATCATTGTTAATAAATTGGAAAGTTAATTCAATCGGAAAATCCACTCTTTTTATGGAACAACGATCTACTTTACTCTATTTTATTTGAAAAAATTTCATTTCCTCACGTGAGAACTATATTTCCCGGAATTATTCAAAAAAATTATTATTGTTATAAGAATTTATTAAATTACTTCGTTGTGACCCCTATAAAAGAAGCTGCTAATAAAATATTCAATGCCTTTCTTATATTTAATTATGATATGAAAAGCTTGCAAAGCTGTTTCTTTTTTAGCTCAATAAATAATCCATTCAAGCACTCATATATGCCAATATGATTTATAATGTAAAGCATAACACTTTCTGACTTTATTAATCGCATTTGAATTCATTTAGTTTTCTTGTGTTTCCACAGCACAACAGCATAAAATTTTAAATATACTGTATGTGATGAAATAGTAACTTTAGGATGTATACGCATTAAAGGTACAAAATAAAGTAATTTTGAATCTTGGGCAGTATTAGTGTTTTTCAGAGTTCATAATATGACTTCTTGATTTCTCTGTTCGATCCTGAGTCTACTCAATAAAAAATCATATAAACTGCTCTCAAGTTCGAGGTAATTTAGAGCCTATCCGAAAAATCAGTATTGCATGTTGAAGAGTCACAATCGGCATATAAAATTAGAGCATTCGCTCCGGTTTTGAATATTGCAGATTGTAAAAGCTTTAGCAGGTAACCACTTTTCGGATAGGCTCTAAGTCATGTATATTTAGTAAATGGAAATTGAATTTTCAATATGTTGAATTTCTGATCATATAATCCATTGCTGCCCGATATATAAAAGACCTCCCAGTTTTCATTTCATAATCGCGTATCAGTAAATGACATGTGTAAATAATTGAGTCTGGGCTTAGCCGTGTACAACTTTTTTCAGATTCATAAGGTTCGCTAAACGGCTCAGACCATGTTTTTAATAGCTCTCCCGTTTCTCTGTAAATAAGACATGTTTCAGATGTGCTTGATGGTAATGCATCAACTACATCACAGAAATTATATATATCCAAAATGATATATTTTGAAAAATCATTTAATATCTTCCTGTGTAATTTTCCAATTTTTAAAATAAATGCCTTCTTAACTTCGGTGCTCTTTGTGCTGATCTTTCTTTCTCTATAAGCTGTCTGCCTGCACTTTACTGAACAGAATTTAGAGTCACTTCTAGCGGGGAAAAATGTTTCACCGCATAACTGACATTCTCTTTTTCTGTCCTGTGATTTTTTCTCTTTCTTGCTTTTTATACCTGCTTTAGTCATGCAAGTTTCACAACAATATTTTTTCTTATAATCTAGAGTCTCGAATTCAGTGCCGCAGTTATCAAATTTCATTTTTATATCCATATCCAAGATATTCACCGTAATAAGTTACATTCAATAGATATGCTGTTAAATTAAGATCTTCAAATAGATATCCAGTATCCAATACAGTTATACAATATACTGTATAAAAAGCGATGATAAACAAGAAATGTACAATTCCAACAAGGAAGAAAAAAGAATCAGAGTCAACAACAAAAATTACTTATTAGCTTTCGCCAGAACTTGAGCCAAAACTTCTGGCTTTTGAGATAAGAAGGAAAGCATTTCTTTGATTTCATTAGAAAGAATTTCATTATTATGGCGTTATAATTGATTGTACGTTCTTTCAGGAGCTTGTTGGTCACTGTAGTTGTAAAATAAGTCTGAATGATCTTCGGTTGACTTCTGTACATTGTGGCTTTTAAAAAATTCTTTTATTTATAAAGTTAATGGGCTTGTAGCTAAAATATCACATCCAGTAATAAAATGTATAATTAAATGCATATATTTTGTTGTATGATGGTAAAAATTACTCAAAATAATTCTTATCAAGCTTCTTTTCCGCCCTTCCATAATGGCTTTCATAAACCTCATATTCTCCGCTTTTCCTGTCAAAGACGAACCTGTAAACCGTATCAAAATATGGCCATTTATCAACGTAAGGATTTCTGGCGTCACTCAGAACTACAGTTAAAACTCCGTTTTTCTCTGAAACCGAATAAACAGGGTAATCGATTGCCTGAGGAACTGAGTTGCTGTAAAGTTTCCCGGCTTTTTCAACGTATTCAGGAGCATCAGGGACATTTCCGGTCACAGGAACTTTTTGGACGTAAAAGCTTTTTTCTATACCTGCCCAGTAACTGACTTCCAGAAGCTTGTAGTGGGTCTCGTTATAGGAATATGCTGCAAGGAATTTTCCCGGGGATATGGGATAAGTATTCTTGTAGCTTATTCTGGCTCCTTCGGCATCGGATATATGGTCTATAAGGAACGTTTTTGCAACTGGCAGTGCTATGATCCAGATAAGGAGAATCAAAAGTGAGGAAGCATAAAGTTTTCTTTCATTCATTTTTATAAGGCCATTAAATCCATTTGTTTTACTTAATTTTCTGCTCCGTATGTCTCTACTTTTTATACTCCCTGAGTTCCTGTTTTTAGTATCCAAAATGTTCCTGTTTTCGACGCTTTTTGTCTCCCTATTTTTAATGCTTCGGCTCTTACTATTTTCAATGACGCTTATCCCAATGCTTTTGATATTCAGGAGATCCTTACTTTTCAGATATCTGGAAGCAACGATTATAAAAGGCATCAGGGGAAGGATATTTATAACCGGATCAAAGGGATAAATGGCTCTTAAAGCCGATTCGTTTGTGCTGAAAGGATAAAAAGGACGCATTTTTGCACTTGTCGTATAATCAATAAGAACATGGAGAAAAACGGCCTGAAATCCTCCGAAAGTCAATTTCCGGTCTCTAGTTATAATCCAGATAAAAAGTGCTATAAGGAGAGCAAAGAAAACCGAATGTGTAAACTCCCTGTGGCCAAGAAGATAGAAAAGCTGGTTCCGTATCTCGTGGCTTACATTGCTGTCTATGAGTGTGAATGTCAGGTAGGTAAAATAATCAAGGTCAGGCAGTATGGAAAGAAAAATTAAAGCAAGTTTCTTTTTTCCTTTAAGGCCCAGAGCATACGAAAGGAGGATGCCGATTCCGATATGAGATAGTGTATTTACCATGAATTATATTCCGCACATTAACGATTTGTTTTTGAAATAAGTTTGAAGCCATATCTTGGGGGACTATGAATCCGGAACTATTAATTTGGAACATGAATCTGGAACTATGAATCGGTAACTATGGATCACGAAAATTTCACTTTGTAGCCTATAGCAGCGATATTTTAGGATTACAATTTCCTTTATATCTTCTATATAATATATAAATAAATCGATAAATGAATATTTGATCTGAAGAGTAGTAAAAGCCAGAGTCTGATCTGTTACTTTGCTTTCAAAAGAGGCCATTAAGTCAAATTATCAATTAGCAGTCACAATGATTTATTAAAAGTCATCCAAACCAATTTCTACTGAGCTTTTCTTCTGACCCGCCCTGTACACTTGCATAGACTTCATATTCTTCATTTTCCTTATTAAAAATAAACATGTAGTAGGACTTAAAATAAGCCCATTTTTCGAAGTACGGGTTTCTGGCGTCACTCAGAAAAACGATTACGGAACTATTATTTTCGGAAACCGAATAAACGGGATAGTCAATTTCTTGAGGCACGCCTTCCCTATACAGTTTTTCTGCGTTTTTGATATACGCATCAGCGTCAGGAAAGTCTTCGTTAACCGATACTTTTTCGACATATTCACCTCTCTCAATGCCTGAGAGATAACTGATTTGCAGAACTTTGTAATGTGTGGAATTAAACGAATATGCGGTTATGAACCTGTTCATGGATTCGGGATAAGTATTCTGATAACTTATTTCCGCTTCTTCTGCCTCGGAAATATAGTTAATAAGGAAGGCTTTAGAAACTGGCATAAATATGAGCCAGAAGAGTAGAACAAAAATAAGAGAGGCATATATCTTATCATCAACTCTTGCCACAACAGTAAAAACATCCTTTAGTTTTCCTTTTAGCTTTCCCCTGTGCCCCCGATTTACCACAATAACAATGATAAGAGGCAATAGAGGAAGCAGATTTAAGAGGGGGTCAAAAAAGTAAACAGCTCCCATGACGGATGCATGTGTACTGAATGGATAGAGAGGCCGCATTTTCCAGCTTGTAACGTAATCCAGATAAGAATGGAAAAAAAGAGATTGGAATCCTCCAATTGCAAAAAACCAGTCCTTTGTTTTGAGCCAGATCAGGAATGTGACCAGAAAGATGAATAAAAACGAATGTGTAAACTCCCTGTGCCCGAAAAGGTAGAAAAGCTGATTCCTGATCTCGTGACTCAGGTTATTATTTATGGAGATAAATGCTAGGTACAGGATATAGTCCAGATCAGGAAATACTGAGAAAAAAGCCACTGCTCTGAGTTTGTTTCCTTTCAGGCCTAAAGCAAGAGCAATGAGAACACCTATTCCCAGATGAGAAATTGTGTTTACCATTTATTTCTATTCCTGGGGTAAATTTATAGAATCAATTTTATTTAATTACTATTTTATCAATAAAGAATTGGAGCTATATTTCCTTTTTGAAAAATCGTATTCAGGAGTTGCAAAGTTCCCTTTACTTCCGAGAATAATGAATAGCAAAACTGGGATTCTTAGAAAGGTTTTTTGATTGATGAGAAATATATATATGCATGTATATAACTACAAAAATGGTCCCAAATATGAAAATTGCCGTTTTTGTAAAATATAATTAATTATCTGAATTGACGATGCTCTCTAACATTCTATTCTTTCAACTCATTGAGATGAATTGTTCAGCGTCCTGTCAAAGAAATCAGTCATTTCCTCATATGCATCCTGTGCAACAAAACTCTCCGAAAGCTCTCCTTCCTCTGTAATCATGAAGCCGTGAGGCTCTCCCTGATAAACTTTCAGTTCGAAATATTTATCAGCCTTGTCCAGTTCTTCAGCATATCTGTAAATATCAGTAACGTTGCTGATCTCATCATGCGTACCGTGCATTATCAGTATGGGTGCATCAAGCTGATCTACCAGGCCGGCTGGTCTTTCCGGCTGAATTTCAGATCCCCCTGTATAAGGAAAACCATACCATGCAACGCCGGAATTGAAATCCCTGATCTGGGGAAGGAGAAGCATAGTGTATCTTCCTCCTGCACAAAAACCAGTCAGACCGAGTTTTCCGTAATCAACATCTTTTCTTTTTTCAAGATAAGCTGTGGTATTCCTGATAAGAGCTTCTACCTCTGCATCGGATGGAGACTGGGAATAGGTCTGCCAGAGTGGAGCAATTACAACGTATCCTTCTGCTGCCATCCTGTCTGCCATTTCTTGATAGCCGGGCTGAAACCCTCTAAATGAATGAATCAAGACTATAGCAGGATAACTTCCTTCTGCAGCCGGTGCTGCAGTATAGGCTTTATAGGTCTTGTTCTCGCTTTTAATATTTACCATAGCAGTCTGAATCTGGGAATCACTGCTTGTATTTTCGAGATCTTTAGTCTGCACTTCTGAAGCCAGGACATGGCTTCCTGCTTCACCTGAGCTGATTTCTGTTCCTGAGGTATCCTCACTGGAGTCAGAAGAATGAATACAACCCAGAGTCCCAAGAAGTCCCATGATCAGCAGAGGCAAAAGTAACCTGTTCATTAAATTCATTTAACCCCTCCCAATATTTACGTAACGGGATGTTTCACACACCTGCTTTCTATTTCCGGAATACAAGGAGTTACAGCATATCCATATCAGGTCTGGATTTCCTATAAACCGAAAATTATCGAAATTAATCGGAAATAATCGAAATTAATCGGAAATAATCGAAATTAATCGGAAATTAAGCGGGAATCAATTCGATTATTCCAGGCGTGTACTACTAGAGAGTTATATGCTAATGAATATAAAAATAAGGATTTATTTTTTAAAAAGCGTATTGAGAGGGAAACCTATCAAGGAAATCCTGAATAATTAGCTTTCACAGAATAATCTTAAGAAAGAATTTTTTTACACAAAATAATCTTGAATAGGGCAAATTTTATACACAGCAATCATGAGAAGTTCAGTTTTACATGATGTAGTCTTTAAGAAAGAAGTTCTACTATATACATGTGTATGCATTCAATATCTACTAACAGGTTTTGGAGCCAAATACCTCAAAGGAAAAAGAAAAACTTATTAATTATTGCCTATCTCTGGAAAAGAAAATAAATCTATAATTAAATCCAGAAAAGGAGCTTTTCTGGGAGCTATACAATGTTCCAGACCGAACCTATCCTCTACCTTCAGTCTCTTGGAGACGAATGGCTCACTCTGTTCATGATTATGGTAACCAAAATGGGATCTTCCTCATTTTTTGTTGCCATGGTAATTATGACCACTTTTGGTATCGATTTTAAAAAAGGCTTTCTTTTGTTTCAGTTATTGATCTGGACAGGTATGGTTACTGAAACGCTAAAGACTCTGGTTGCCTTTCCAAGGCCGGATTTTGTAGATAACAGGGTTCTTAATCTGGAATACGGAATCGAAAATACTTCACCTTTCAGTGGGAATGGATCTGAAGGTATTTTCGAACTTCCCGACAAGCAGGTTCTTCAAGCCTTTCGCCTTCAGGATGAATTTACCCCTTCTCCTTTTGGTTTTCCTTCAGGGCACGTTGCACTCACTGCCGCACTTTGGGGGGGGAGCACAACTCTTTTCAATAACAGAACATTCAAAAGGATGGTCCCCCTGGCAATAATACTGATGGCTTTATCAAGAATGTATCTGGGAAGACATTTCCTCGGAGACGTATTCGGAGGGGCTATTGTTGGGTTAATTTCTTTGATCGCATTTACCAGCTTTCTCAAGAGCCCTCTAAAAGAAGATTTTTTCAAAAAAGAGAGTTTTGAATTTGCTTTTAGATATCAGAATTTACTTTTTTACTCCTTCATGTTTGTTATTCCTATTCTTCTCATGGCTCTGTCCCTAATAAGTGCCGAGGTGGCAGGTTTTTTCCTCGGAACAAATTTTGCATACCTCCTTATTATACGAAAAGGGATCCCTGATGATACTGGAAATAAAACACGAAGATTCAGCAGAGTATTTATTGCGTCCTTCCTGTTTGGAGTGTCCTCGCTTATTCTGGATATCGGGTTCGAGACAGCCGGAACAGTTAATTACCTCCACTTTACATTACTGGAATTTTTAAAAACTTTTGTCCCTTCCTTAACTATCTGGACCTCAGTAGTTGTTTGTACAAAGCTTGAGCTTTACAGAAGAGATAGCGAAGGTTATGATCCATTGAGAGTAATTAAATAAAAGAGGACTGCAAAAAGTCCTTATAATTAAAAATTATACAAAAATCTACAAAATCTGTCATAACAGATTTGACATGACCTTAAATTACTTTAAAGGACCGGGAAAACCCCAGTCCTCCAGAAAATCTGGTACTGAGTATTGAGTTTATTGTCTCTGCTTAAATCCATGTGCTATGGTCAGACCTGCAGCTGCAAGTCCGAACTCAAAAGCCGGAGTTGATTTGGCAGGTACGGTGCTTTCGTTCTTTGTTTTCGTTTCTCTATCTTCAGTTTCTTTTTCTCCATATTCCGAAATATTTTTTTCGGTTTCCAAAGTGTTTTCTCCGGCACCAAAAGCATTTTCTTCGGTTTCTAAACTATTTTCCTCAGCTTCCGAATTATTCTCTTCACCTTCAGGCACCAGATCGATTATAATTTCATGTTCAGAGAACTTTGGAATATATACTGCCATAGTTGTGGTTTCATTTTCCTCGATCATATAATAAAGAGGGGTTTCTCCACCGGCAAAAAGTTCATCAATGCTGTCTGCTTCTACTATTGCTGCTCCGTCATATCTTAATCTTATGTGTTCAGGTCTGGAGAGATCAATAGTTTCATTGTCCATATTTATGGTAATGATTCTGCTTTCCTGAGTTTCCGACTCAACTCCAAGAACGATCCTGTTTCTATCCCTATCTCTTACATGCAGCTTGATGGGAACATAATTAACAAATGATTCCTGATCCGTCCCATTACGGAGAGCTATTTCAGCTCCGACCGCTCCGGTTGAAATTCCCCTTGAGAGTACCTGATGCATGTGAATATACCCGGGACTGTTTTTATATTGGGTTTGCATAAAAGCATGAGGCATTGAGTTTGCCCTGAACATTACCACGTTGTTTTTCACCAGGTTGAGCGTGATTTTATCGCCTGAAATCTCCGCATTAACTCCTCCAAGAGTCTTTTCAGGATCTGCAGAGTGTGGGTTTATGAAAGTGACAAGATAGCCTTCAAAGTTCCCCTTTGTAATTTTTATGGGGAGTATCTCCTCCGAATAATTTGCAAGTTCTTTCTCCTGGCTTGCTTTCACCCCATCTGATAGGTCGTATGTAACGGTTTTATTGGCTGAAGCTCTAATCTGGAAGATTCCCATGGGCGAATCCTGCAGGAAGATCTGGCTGTCGGCTCCCTGGTAGAAAGCTGTAGCTCCATTGATCTGTTCATCGATATAATTAAAATCAGAGATTGTGACAGAATCAAAGATAAGGTCTCCTCCTGCAGCAAAGTTCTCTATTATGCCGCTTTCATTAAAGTTGAAAGTTGTAAAGTTCCCATAAGCAAGACTTCCCTGGCGGACGAAGCACATTCCCTGACCTGTGCCTTTTCTCATGGTCTTAATGGCCTGCTGGCGCATTAACAATTTGTCCCTTGAGTTATGGGATGCGTTCATTCGGTTTGTATTCATAACCATATAACTGGCGACTTCTTGCCCGGATACTCCATATTGCTCTTCAATCTCGAGAATTGGAAGCTGGGTATCCATATCTTCCGGAAGCCCAAGGTCAGATAAAGCGTCTTCAACCGGAATTCCAAAGGTATCTAAAACTTCTTTGAAAGTCTTTGATTCAAAATCTTCAAACCTGCTGTCATACTGCTCAAAACTGTATTTATGTTTCATAGGGCTCATTCCCGAACCCGTACCTTTTCCCCTGTCCATCTGAGCACATGCAGGCAATGCAATGAGTAAAACAATAAAAAAAATGCACAATAAGGATGCAACCAGAGTTTTCTTATTCGTCTCGGATTCCCCCTGATAATAGTAAGCGATATCCTAAATGTATGAAGCGATATCTTAAATGTAGGAGCCATTTCGAAAAATGTGTTGTATATAATTATTTCGATATGTCTTATAATTATTTTCTTCTGTTCTCTATTATAATATGTTCTGGCTGAAAGGTCAATATTTAAATAAGTATATACACACTTTGTTAGAAAAACTCTCGGGTCTCATCTATTTCAGAACATGGGATAACTTTATATCTTAGAACCGAGAGGAGCTCTTATATTATATGAAGACTGAAATAGTAATTATAATATAGTACCAGTAAGATGCAAAACTAAAATTCTATAGAGCAGATGTTTGCATTAGGGCTCTGCAGTTTTGTTGGCTTAAATTATTGAAATTGATCTAATGAGTACAAAAAATAGAATTTTCAATGATAAAAAGAAAAATTTTAAATCTTCACAAGTTTATTTTTCCTGTATTCTTTCATTAAGGAATAACTTAAATAATGCTTTTAACTATTGTGCGTATTCACAATTCACTGTAGATACAGTAAACTAAATCGCAATCTAATGATTGCAATCCAATTGAAGTAACTCTATGCCCTTTTCACAAATGGAATGGGTTTCCCACGGCATATATCTTATAGAGCAGATCAAAACAGAGAGGATGACACTCATGGACTTTGAAAAATTAAGACACGGGACCGAACTTATCAAGAGGGGCTTTGCAAGGATGCAGAAAGGGGGTGTGATCATGGACGTTACAACTCCTGAGCAGGCCAGGATCGCAGAAGAAGCCGGAGCTGTTGCTGTTATGGCGCTTCAGGCTGTCCCTGCAGATATCAGGAAAGCCGGGGGAGTTGCCCGGATGGCAGATCCCGAAATCGTTCAGCAGATCATTGATACGGTTACCATTCCTGTAATGGCAAAAGCCAGGATCGGGCACTTTGTAGAAGCTGAAATCCTGGAAGCCCTTGGTGTTGACATGGTAGATGAGTCCGAAGTCCTGACTCCTGCTGACCCTTACTATCATATTGACAAAACGCAGTTTACCGTGCCTTTTGTCTGCGGAGCAAGAAACCTCGGAGAAGCTCTCCGCAGAATTAATGAAGGGGCAGCCATGATCCGGACAAAGGGAGAAGCCGGAACAGGCGACGTCAGCCAGGCAGTGAAGCACATGAAACAGATTCAGGGCGAAATCAGAGCCCTTGCCGGAAAGACCAAAGAAGAACTGATTCTGGTCGCCAGGGAAATAGAAGCCCCAATCGAACTTGTGGTCGAAACCGCAAAAATGCAGCGTCTTCCAGTCGTGAATTTTGCAGCCGGCGGAGTTGCAACCCCTGCAGATGCAGCACTTATGATGCGCCTTGGAGCTGATGGGGTTTTTGTAGGCTCAGGAATTTTCAAAGCCGAAAATCCCGAGAAGATGGCAAAAGCAGTTGTTGAAGCCGTAAATAACTACGACAACCCTGCAAAACTTGCAGAGATTTCAAAAGGCGTCGGTGCAGGCATGAAAGGCATCAGCGCAGATATGATCCCTATAGAAGAAGCTCTTCAGGAACGCGGTTGGTAACCCGAATTGCGCCTCGGGAGTACGCGGTCCTTTTCGCTTTGCTCAAGAGGACAAATTTATGGTGAAGTAAATTCACCTTTGTTCTCTTAAGCGAGCAAATTAGGGAAATTTATGTTTATATCATTCACAGGTTACGTTCATTTTTAAAAATGGATTCTTCCTGCAGGCTTGCAGGAAGAAATCAGTTTAATTTTTCATATTTTTGATTCAATGGATATTAATTCTTGATTTGTGGAAGTGGTGTTTTTTATGAAGATAGGTGTAATCGCTATACAGGGAGCGGTTTCTGAGCATGTTGATGCTTTAAGGAGAGTCCTTAAGGAAAGAGGGGTAGATGCAGAAGTAGTTGCGATAAAGCGTAAGGGAATTGTTCCGGTGTGCAGTGGGATTGTGATTCCTGGAGGGGAGAGTACTACCCTTTGCAGGCTGCTGGCCCGTGAGGGGATTGCAGAAGAGGTTAAGGCTGCGGCTGCAAGGGGAGTCCCTGTTCTCGGGACCTGTGCAGGGTTGATTGTGCTTGCCAAGGAAGGGGACGAGCAGGTGGAAAAGACCAGCCAGGAGCTGCTCGGGATTATGGATACAAAAGTCAACAGGAATGCTTTTGGAAGACAGAGGGATTCTTTTGAGGCGGAACTCAAGGTTGATATTCTTGATTCTACTTTTACCGGTGTATTTATCAGGGCTCCGGGGATCGTTAGCTGTGGGCCTGGGGTTCGCGTGCTTTCCAGGCTTGACGACCTGATCATTGCTGCAGAGCAGGGAAATGTGCTGGCTCTTGCTTTCCATCCGGAATTAACCGATGACCTGAGAATTCACCAGTACTTCCTCAATAAGGTTTTAAATTGTTAAATACTTTCAAGATTGGGATTTTTGAATTTTAGAGTTGTTGAGTTTTCGGATTTAGTTTTGGAGGCTCTCCAATCTTTTTCTGTAAACGTCCTATTCATTTTTTATTTTTTGCAGGCTTCTATATATTTGTCTACCTTTTTTGTCTACCCTTTCCCTCTATATCCTTTTCTCTACATTTTTTCCGCATCTTCTTCCTGAATACAGGGTAAAGAAAAGCTTTTGACCTTTCTCTGATTTTATTGCCTTCAAAGTTATATATTAATTGCAGCCATATTAATAAAAACTGATTCTATGAAGGGGTAAAGTAAATGGTAAAATTAAATGATCAGATGAAAGAAGACTTTGCGAAAATGAGAGTTTTTCCCTTTGCAACCGCCTCTAAAGGCGGAGAACCGAATGTTGTACCAATTGGCTTTTGTAAACTCCAGGAAGATGGGGAAACAATCTGGATTGCAGACAATTATTTTTACAAGACACGCCAGAACCTCGAAGAAAACCCGAGGGGTGCAATTTACGTCTGGGGCCCTGAGGTTAAAGGCTGTTACCAGATAAAAGGAGACTTTGAGGTTAAAACCGATGGGGAAGACTATGAAAAGATGTATAAAATGGTCAAGAGCATGGGAGACAGGTTCCCTGCAAAAGCCCTTGCAATAATGAAAATAACTGAAGTTTATGAGTGCAAATCAGGAGCAGAAGCCGGAAAGAAACTAATATGATTTTTTAAGAGCTAATTAATATTAAAAGACAATTAATATACGGCTTATTCTGATTAAATCAAAATACATTTCGATGAAAAACACCTTATTTTTTTCCTTTTTTAACGAAATTGCCTCCTTGCAGAGTCCCAAAAGAATAGACTAAATCCATGTAACTGCAGAATATGCAAAAAGTATTCACAGGTAAAAGAAAACAACAAGAATAAAAATTTATACAAAACAAAAGAAAACAGCACAAATAAAAATTTGTAGCAAAAACAAAAGAAAAAAACAAAAATATTTAAGACCGCCCAAAGGCGGAACTTAAAATTACTCTGCTGGAGCTTCTGCTGTTTCGAGGCCGAAGAGAGCTTTTATGGATTTACTTCCGTATTCAACGACTTTGGCGTTGATCTGGACGATGTCAGGAGCAATTTCCTTTCCGCGCATCATCTTTCTCCTGCGCTGTCCAGGGAGTTTGGGAGTGTAACCTACACCTACTGCCACCAGAAGTCTCTGCCTTCTGGGACCTGGAAGGTCCGGTTTCATTACAAAACCGCTGCCGTCGCAGCCGCCAGTGATCTGGATTTTGTAGCCAGGGAGTCCGAAAATTGAGCCGTCAACAACGTCACCGATTGATTTTCCGATTAATGCGTTTGCTTCAGCATCTTTAATATCGCGCTGGTAAGCACGAGCTTCTTTTGGGTCAGAAATTACAACTTTGAAACTTGCCATGTGAAATCCTCCAATATCAGTTTTACCTAATACTTACTTTGCCTTCTTTGTCTGAAATTCTCATTGAATTCTTACCTTAATCCTCACCGGGTCTGAATCTGCGCACACCAGCATTATTTTGCCCAGAAAGGATTGTCTCTCCGCTTGAGTGTAAGGAAAATATCAAGAGTTTCCTTTTCATCAGTTGAAAGGGAATCGTATATCTCGTGCTCAAGTACTTTGGCATGCCGTTCAGGCACGTTGATATAAAGCACGTCTTCTTCTTTGATCTGTCTGCCTACGGTTGCGCCTTCAATTGCCATGGCAACTTCTTTGCCTACCTTTGCAGAAGGGATGTTTTCTCCTTCAGACTGAAGGCCTTTGATTTTGCCAACAACGCTTCCGTTTTCAAGCATGACATCTGCATTTGTCCGTACGACTCCACCGAGCACTCTTACCCCGACAACAGCAGGTTTGCTCTGACGGAATACGCACCCTGGAAGGATTTTGAACTTTCCGGGACGGATAATTGTTTCGAAGATTTTCTTTTCAGCCTGTTCCTGCTGTTCCTTTACATACTTCTGATAATCTTCAATCAGACGGTAGATCACGTCACTTGTGAATACCTTTACGCTGCTGTCCTGCAGGAAATCTCTGGCGTCCGGGTGAATTTTGACATTGAAACCTATAAGCACCGAATATAGTGGGTCTTCAACTGTCGAAGCCTCAATTGCGTCCCTGTGTGAGATGTCCCCTACTTCAGCTTTCCTGATAGGGACTTCATCTTTCTGGAACTCGTGGACAAGAGCTTCAAGGGAACCTAGGGTATCTGCTTTAATCATTATCCCTACTGAACCCGTATCAATCCTGACCTCATCTATCTCGGACTTTACCTGCGCTACAATTTCGTCAAGGTTTTCTTCCGTAGCAACCCTTATGGGAGATCCTGCAAGGGCGCCTTCCAGCCCCGGAGCCGAAATTTTTACACCGGATGCAGCAGTGACCTTATTTACCTGCTGGAACTTGCTCTCATAACGGATTTCGGTTAACTCTCTTGGCTTTAAGAGAGCCCTTATCTTGGTCTGGATTGGCTCTCCCAGACTTCCGATAACAACCGTATCTCCTTTCTTCAGCACGCCGTCGTAAAGGATCACGTCAAGTGTAGCACCCAGGCCTTTTTCTTCCTTGACCTCAAGCACAGTCCCGACGCCCGGACCTATTGCACTGTACTGCAGGTTAGCTTCAAGGAATTTCTGGGCCAGGCCAAGGAGCACCATCAAAACATCAGCAATGCCCTCTCCCGTCACAGCACTTACAGGGACTACGCCCAGAGTTTTCTGGAAGTTTGTAACCCGGTCGTAACGTTCTGCTGCAAAGCCCTGGTTGTAGAGTTCGCCTATTACCTCATAGAGCTTTGTCTCGAGCCTGGCCTGGACCTGTTCGGGCTGTTTTTTGAAAGTAGCGGCAAAAGGCAGATCTTTTTGCGAAACCCAGCCTCCAATTCTGTCGATTTTATTGGCAACGACAACAAAAGGAGTCTTGAAACGCTTTAAGATCTGCAGGCTTTCATAGGTCTGGGGCTTGAAGCCTTCGTTTATGTCCACTACAACTATTGCAAGATCGGCAAGGGCACCTCCCCTGCTCCTGAGGGTTGTAAAGGCATGGTGTCCGGGAGTATCGATAAAAAGCAGGCCAGGCACTATAAAGCGGTCCCTTAACCTCGGATCTCCGAGCTTTTTAACAATTACATCTATCGGGACTTCAGTTGCTCCGATATGCTGTGTGATAGCTCCGGCTTCTCCGCTAACGATTGCAGTACCCCTGATCTTGTCAAGCAGAGTGGTTTTCCCGTGGTCAACGTGCCCCATCACGCAGACTATGGGAGTCCTCAGATTTTTCTTGTCGGTCATATGCAAAACCTCTCTCATTCCCGCGTCTTATTCGCTGCAGGTCCAGAAGGGTCCGGGTTTCCCCGGAAGGACCCATTTTGCAGGTACCCGATAAACAAAGACTTTTTGTTATGCCCTGAAATTTCAGGAGCACGAAAAGGCTTTGATGCACCTGCTTATTCGTATAGACAGACCTCATCGATCCTGGAATATTTTCCAATCTCGGAGTCCTTAAAGTGGATCGCAATTTCCCTTGCTGCAGCATCTGGAGAGTCGGATGCATGGACTACGTTTCTGCCCACATCCAGAGCAAAGTCTCCACGGATTGTCCCTGGAGCTGCTTCTACAGGGTTTGTAGCCCCGTTAATAGCTCTCATAACCTTAACTGCATCTTTTCCGGCAACTACCATTGAAACGGAGGGACCGGAGGTGATGAATTCTATAAGGGAAGGGAAGAAAGGTCTGGCTGCATGTTCCCCATAGTGTTCCTTTGCAGTGGCTTCGCTGATCACATTCATTCTGAGAGCAACGATTTTCAGACCCCTCTTTTCAATCCTGGAAATTATCTCTCCTACCAGGCCGCGCTGGACTCCGTCAGGTTTTACCATTACGTATGTCTGTTCCATGAATTCACCTTGACAATACCGAATTGGCAATTCTATCTGTTTATGCTTTCTTCAACTGGATTTTGCCTTTCTCAGTCCATTCGGTACGTCTGGGAAGCCTACCAAGTTTGAAGTTGCTCATGCATTTGGAAGAATGCATGTAGTAGGTAGAACCGTCTTTTTTGACGTAGAGCTTACCGGTTCCAGGCTCCAGCATCTTTCCGCAAAAATAGCATTTCCTCTGTTCCATCTATCTCACCGCTTTCTTACCTGGTGGTCAGTTTCTTGGCTTCTCTTGATGTCTCAAGAAGCATCAGAATGTCGCCTATTCGGACAGGGCCTACACAGTTCCTTGTAATTACACGACCCTTATCCCTGCCTTCCAGAACCCTGCATTGGATCTGGCTGGCTTCACCATGCATACCTGTATTCCCGATAACGTCAATAACCTCAGCAGCAAAGCCGCCGGTTGTGCTTTCGTCAGCCATAATCAGCACTCCTTGTTATCAGGATTATTTAAGAGCTTCAAGCTTCTGGGCAATGTCCTGAATCATTTCAGCTGCTTTTCCTGCGTCTACGATAGCGACAGTTGCGCAGGAAACACCAAGCCCACTGGCTGCACCAAGTTCCTTCTGATTCTTAATGAAGATGTAAGGTGCCTTCTTTTCTTCGGAAAGGGGACCGATATGAGCAACGATTTCTGCAGGCTCGATATCTTCTGCAATCAGGACAAGCTTTGCATTTCCTCTTTCGATTGCTTTTGTAGCTTCATTTGTCCCTTTTTTGATCTTTCCGGTATCTCTGGCAAGCTCAAGAGCTTCGAGTGCTTTGTTTGTAAGTTCTTCTGGAACATCGAATTTTGCTAATTGTGCCATTTAAAATTCTCCTTCGAAATTGCGTATTCCGCAATTTTTCATCAATCATAGGTTTTTAACACATATCTGTCAACATTGAAAATCCAAATCCCTAGAAAAGAACCTGAAAATCCTTCAATGCGAGAGTAAATGAGTTGAAACATAGATACTGCTAGCTAAACTCTGCAGATCGAACCTTAGAAGTACATAATTACCTATAAACTTTCTGCTTGAAAACACGAATCATAACCGAAAAACGTAAGTAAAGCAGTAAAAAATAAGCATATATAGGGAGTATTTTCGGTCAAGGGACAGAAAATAAACTAATGCGTCATGGTTATAAATAATGTAATAAATTTTGATTCGCATGGACACAATTTACTACGAAGCTCACAATAATCTCTATCTTAACCTCACAAACCGCTGCAGTGCAGACTGTATCTTTTGCATCCGCAACTTTGCAGATGGGGTTTATGGATATAACCTGAAGCTCTCAAAAGAACCATCAACCGAGGAAATTATAAAAGCCCTTGCAGAAATGGATCTTTCAAAGTACAGAGAAATCGTATTCACCGGGCTTGGAGAACCTACAACCAGATTTGATGTTGTGCTTGCAATAACTCGCTGGCTCAAAAGCCGGAATCTTAGGGTCAGGCTTGATACAAACGGACATGCAGCCCTTATAAATCCAGGAAGAGATGTGGTCTCAGAATTAAAAAATGCAGGGATAGATGCAGTCTCAGTAAGCTTGAATGCCGAGTCTGAAGAGAAATATAATAAACTCTGCAGACCAGTTCACAAAAATGCTTACAGAGCAATACTCAAATTTGTAAAAGAATCAGGAGAAGCTGGAATTGACACAAGAGTTACAGCAGTTAATGTGTCTGAAGTAGATCTGGAAAAATGTGAAAAACTTGCAAAAGAGCTTGATTCCAGATTTCATATAAGAGCTTTATCAGAAGCTGCAAGTAAAGAAATATGAAAGGTTTTTATCGCAGGCTTTGACTTAAAGTCTATCTAAAGATAAAATAAGTTTATTACACGTTTTTTCTCCAAAACCCGATTATTCACTAAATATAGAGTAGTTTTAGAGTATTTATAGTTGATATAGAGCAGTTGTAGAGCAGTTATAGTTGATATAGAGCAATTATAGCTGAAGCTTTTTTTCTGTCGATTGTATAATTATACTCTTTCAATACAGCAATAGTATTCTTTCAATCAAGAATTCTTTCAATCAAGACCGGTACTCTTTCAATATGGCACATGTTAACGAAAAACTCCTGTTAAAATCAAGGAAAGGAAGGATAATTACTTCCTTTCTCTGGCATATGCAACAAGTGCGTCTTTAACTCCGTATTTGAAAGCTACAACTATTGCAATTCCCCATGCAAGCGGTCCGAAGAACAGGTAGAGGATACTGGTATCAACTAACATCGTGTCAAGGGCAACCAGAACCAGAATGAGAAGCAGGAAACCTCTGAGCAGAGGAAGAATGATATCTACTCCTTCTATTTCCATGCCTTTGACAGTGCCACTCAGGTAATCCATTACTATATCGATAGAAAGGATTCCGATCACCAGGATCAGGATGCCTACAAGGACGCGTGGCAAATACTGAGTGATATCTATCAGCAGCTGAGTAATCATGGTCTGCTGCAGGATATCTGCTGCAGCTGTCAGAAAGATCAGGTATCCAAATATTCTGACTATTCCAGCTATAACGCCTGAAGCTGTCATTCCTCCGGATCTAAGTGAGGTACCAATAGATGTATGTTCAAATTTTTCATCCATTCCGGTTGAAATAAGCAGTTTTTGGAGTAAATCGCTTATGAAGTCAACAATCAACAAGCCTATGAGCAGGACAATGAGAGCAGAGATCACAAGTGGGATGTAGAATATTACAAGGTTGACGAACTCATTCACTACACTGATGTTCAGAAGATCCAGAATGATTATGGCAAAGATAATATAAACGAACCACCGGATGACTCCATCAAAAAAGCCAACTGTACTTGTCTGTGCTCTTCTTAACATTCCACCTATTATAGTTTTGTCAACCAGCTCGTCAAGTCCTATTTTATCCAGTATCTTCGCGCCGACTTTTCCGAGAGCTTTCCCCACTATCGTTCCTATAATAATAAGAAGAATTATAGCTACTAATGTCGGAATAAATGCTATGAACTGATCATACATACTGTATAGACTATTCATAATTTCATTTTCAACCATATGACCACCCCTATATTCTGGTTTAAAAAATGATAATCTTCCAAAATTCCCCATTTTTTGGAAAATTTTTTTGTAATTATATTAACTATTATTTATTCACTGAATAATAGTTAATATAATTATCTATAAGTATTTGAAAATCTCATTTGGAAGGCCGAGAATCCATTGAGCTTGAAGATTATCTTCTCTTCTTTTATAATAATAATGACTTCCTTGCAAAAAATTATGCACAGGCTTAAATCAAAGAAGTTCTAATTAAATAGAATACCTATTTTTATTAGGATGTGAAGCAGAGCCATGAAACTGGGAACTTCTGGAAGAAGAGCAAAGGTAGGGCTTGCACCTGGAACTCTTATCCATGTAGGGGAGAAAAAGGCAGAAAAAGTCATAATCCGAGTCCTGGCATATAACAGTGAAAGACTTGTAGAAAAAGAACTGACGAGTATTGAAGAGTGTGTGGCATTTAAGGGCCAGTCCGATCTTAACTTATGGATAAATGTCGATGGGCTCGATAAGGTAGAAGTCATAGAAAAACTCGGAAGTTATTTTGATATTCATCCCCTTACTCTTGAAGATATACTCCACACTGGCCAGCGTCCCAAAACGGATGATTATGGGTCATATATCTACACTGTTTTAAGGATGATGCTGCTTGATGAGGAAAATGGAGATATTATTACAGATCAGGTAAGCATACTCTTTGGCTCCAATTACGTTCTTTCTTTTCAGGAAAGAGAGATAGATATTTTTAATCCTTTAATAGAAAGGCTCAAAAATCCTGCTTCTCGGCTCCGGAAAAGTGGAGTGGATTATCTTGCTTATGGGCTTATAGACTCTGTGGTCGATAATTATTTCTTGATTCTTGAGCGTTTTGGGGAGCAAATTGAGAGTCTTGAAGAAGAATTGATTATATGGCCAAGGCCTGCGACTATCCACACTATCCAGAATTATAAAAGGGATATGATCATCCTTCGAAAATCTGTCTGGCCTCTCAGGGAGCTAGTAAACGGGCTGCAGAGATCAGAATCAGAGTTAATTGAGGAAACCACCCGGATTTACCTGAGGGACATCTATGACCACACCATCCAGGTTATAGATTCAATCGAAACTTATCGGGATATTCTGTCCTCAATGGTGGATGTCTATCTCTCCAGCTTAAGTTACAAGATGAATGATGTCATGAAGGTGCTGACAGTCATTGCCACCATCTTTATCCCCCTTACTTTTATAGCGGGTGTTTATGGCATGAATTTCAAATACATGCCAGAACTTGAATTACGCTGGGGATATCCTGCAGTTATGGTGTTTATGACTGCAATAGGAATCACCATGTTTACTTACTTTAAGAAGAAAGGCTGGGTTTGAGTTTAATTTTTCTTCTCATTACCTTTTTATTTTCTTATGCCAGCGTGTTCTTTTTCTTTCCCTTTCTGTTACTCTGTTCTTGTTCTCTCCTATTTTTCATTTTATCCTTTCTTTTTCCTTTTCCTTTTTGTTACCCTACTCTTTTCTCCTTTCTGCTACTCTGCTTTCTCTTTTCCTTTAAGTTCTCTTATATTCTCTTTTTTCCCATTCTCTACTTTTCCTTCTTCATTTTATTTTTCTCCAACAATTATAAATATTTAGCATGTTATTTTTTATAATGACTTACAGGCATAAATTATAGAATTTAATATCTAGCTAAAAATTAATACCCTGTCTAAAAGATGTTAACAATTGGATTATTATGTATGGCGATTACGATATCCCATTTTCAGTAGAGAAGGAAGGAATTTCGATTTCCGTGGAAAATATCGAAGAGCGGTGGGTATATAAAAGGACAGCCGGAACTGAGGAAGTAGAGAAAATTATCCTTGGGGGGGATGGTAAACGTATAATTATAAATCCAGTAGAACCTCTAAACACCCCTAAAGAAATTACCCCAAATTTACTTATAGAGTTTGAGAGAAACCTTCTTCTTGCGGGAGGGGAAAAAAAGCAGATATTTCTGACTTTTCCTGTTGAGATAGGCATTTTCATATCGGATAAAGGAAACAAGAGTCTCCAGCTTCTGGATGTGCTGACTCTGGTGAGGCAGAAATTTTCCCTTTATGGAGAAGTCTCAAATGGAGTCGTCTGCAAGCACTGGAAAAGTAAAGTCTACATAAGTTCTCCTTCTATGAACCCGCTTCAGGAAGGGGTTATGGAATTGACTCTTCGAAATACCTCTTCTGAATGGGCTTCAATCTCAAAGGCTGTTTTCAGTGCATACGGGATGAAACTTTACTATGACGGCGACGTTTTCATGAAGGCACGCATGGACATCCTCAACAGGACTACAGCTGAAACAGGTTTTGAGTTACAAAATATTAATAGTGAGTTGAAAAGCCGTTATGCAAAAGACCGTAAAAGCCGGAAGGAAGCTTTTGGAGTCTATAGCCTTCGAAAGCTCGGTTTTGTTCCCCTTAAATTTTATATGGGATGGGGATTTTAATGGCAGCTCTCAGTCTTCTGGATACAGTCCTTTATACTACCTCTAAGGCTCCGGTTACTCTCGGAGATCTACTAAAGTTTTTGCTCATTCTGTCTTTTTCAATCCTGATCTCCAGAGTTCTTACACTTTACCTGCGCAGATCTCTTAAAGACAAGGTCAGCAAGGATGTAGGTGAGACTGTCCTCAAATTCCTTTATTACGGTTCACTTATTGTTGTTTTTATCTCTATTCTTCCTCTTATAGGGCTTGATCCTTCAGGGCTTCTCCTGGCAGGAGGAATTACAGGTATTATTATTGGTTTTGCAAGTCAGAATATTGTAGGAAACCTGGTTTCGGGTTTTTTTCTGATGATCGAAAGGCCTATAAAAATAGGAGATCAGGTTCAGATCAATGATATCTCAGGCTATGTCACAGATATCCGAATAATTTCCACTCTTATACGGACTTATGACGGTCTTCTTGTCAGAATCCCCAATCAGCAGGTCTTTACAACAAATATCACAAACATTGTGGGCCATCCGGTCAGAAGGTTCGAGTGGACAATTGGAATCCGCTACAGTGACGATGCCAATGCCGCAATCTTTCTCATTAAAGACCTTATCGACATGGAACCTTTTGCTCTCCTGAATCCTTCTCCCTCAGTTTACGTAAACGATCTTGGAGAGAGCTCGGTAAAATTAATCATCAGGATCTGGGCACCTGTGAGCGAATGGTTTAGCCTGAAAACCAGGCTCCTCTGGAATATAAAGCAGACTCTTGAGGAAAATGGAATAGAAATCCAGTTCCCACAGCGGATAGTTCATGTTCATAACATGCCGGAAAAACTGCAGATTCCCGAAGAGAAACCAAAGCAGGAAAAGGAAATTGAGTGTGTATTGAATTATGGAGAAAGAGTCTTATCCTGAGCGAACTTCCTCAATAGATGGTTTTGTTTCAGGGGACGGTTTTCGCCTCAGGCTTCTTTCCCTTGAAATTTGAAGGTATTTTTACCGAGGATTTACCTTGAAAGTATTTTATGCAGGAGTCGGCTCCGTGGCGGTTTCAACCATCAATTAGAGGGGAAATACCAAATATCTATTTTCTATTATTTCCATTACTGTTTTTGAGGCAAATACCTGCAACATTCCGAAGCTCTTTTTTTTATATAGAACATATAGACAAAAACAGTTTTCCTATGCTCTTTTCATAATTTAAGTACATTGTACAACATATTTTCTTTTAAAGCAAAAAAATGTGCCCTGTATGCTGCAACAATTGTTAGGTCAATACAGCACACAGGCAGAACGGAACTATTTGAAGATGGTTATTACTTTATATCGGAAAAGATCAGGTAATTCCAAAAAATTAAAGGCATAGTAAAAGAGGGAATAGTGACAGACAGGAAGCAATCTATTATTACACATGATATAATAATAATTTTGAGTAAAAATTGAGTCATGCTGTACATAGATGAATATAATGGGGTATCTTTACCTCATACAGGGGGTAGCAATCTTATGAAATTGAAACAAGTTAAAATACCTACAGTATTCAGAGCACTTAAAGGATCTATAGCTTTAGGAGCGTTGCTGTCATTCGCAGTTTTTCCGGAAAGCAATGCTTCTGAAAAGGTAGAAGAGTCTTCTGAAAGAACAGGCAGTGGACACACGTTTACAGGGCTCAGTCCCGAGAAGGTTACGACGGAATGGGATAATTCGTATCTTTTCAGCAGCAGGGAAAATGCTTCAGAAGAGCTTGAGACGTTAAAAAAGAAACCTGAAGAGATGAACGAAAATTTCCGTGCGAAATTTGAAAATTTGTCAGGGCCTGATTTACTTGAGTATCTGGAGACTGAAAAGGAGTTTTCAAAATCTCTTGGAGTTCTTTACACTTATGCATATACTCAGCTCAGTAAAAATGTGAACGATCATTTCTTTATTACTCTTCTCGGGGATGCTCAGGATCTGGTTACTGAGTACGATAAAGCCAGAGCATTTTCAGCTGTGAAGTTGACATCACTCGATATGGGGGAATGGGACAGGCTCTTTTCCGAAGAGCCCAAACTTGAGAATTATAGACCTTATCTGGAAGCCACCTATATGAGATTTGCAGAGCACAGGCCAGTGGATGAAGCTCAGGCTATATATATTGCAGATCTCGAAAACCAGCGCATGAAACTGGAAACCGAAGCGCTTTCAAAAATCACGAATACCGTCACAATGGCAGGGAGCATAACTCTCGAAAACGGAGAGCAACTTCAAGTCAACTCACAGTCCTACAATACTCTGCTTTCAACCGATTCCAGCCGGGAAAACAGGAAAAGGTGCTATGAGCAGAGGTTTTACCACCTGATAAGACAATCAGATTCAATGGCATCCCTCTATTCTAAAAAGGCTCGCGTTGACGATCTTGTTGCAGTTCAGTTGAATTACGCGGATTATTATGAAGATACTCTCTACGGCTTCTATCTTAACAGTGCCCAGGTTGAAGATATGAACGCAGTTTCTAAGGAGAGAAAAGGAATTTTTGAGGACTATCTTGAGTTCAGAAGGGAAAAGCTTGGAGTTGAAACGCTCAAACCATATGATCTCATGCTGCAGTTGTCGAATCAGCCTGGAAAAAAGTATGCTTACACAGATGCCCTGCAGGAAATTCAGAAATCTTATTCCGGGATGGATTCAAAGTTCAACGAAATCTTTTTGAAAATGGCAACAGGAAATTTTATTGATGTATATCCTGACCCTGAACATGGGAAACAACCAGGAGGGTATTGCACAGATCTCTGTGCTCTGAAAGCTCCATCTCTGATCTTTATCAACTACGATGGCCTTCTCAGGGATCAGAAGACTTTAACCCATGAACTGGGCCATGCAACTCATTTCTACCTTATGGGCAATTCTGTTGACTATCTATACTGTTCAGGCACTATCTACGAAATGGAGATTCCTTCTACATTCAATGAAGAGCTTTTTGTTGATTATATTGTCGAAAATTCTGATAAAAATACTGCAATTGCGGTACTCTCACAGCAGATAGACGACTATCAGAACTTCTTTACCATACAGCCCTTAATTACTGAATTCGAATACAAAGCACACAGGCTGTGCGCTGAAAAGGAGACCGTAAGCGGAGCAGAGCTTAATGTCCTCTGGACAGAGCTATCTAAAGAGTACAGGAGCCCCTCTGTTGAATATTATCCGGAAGATTCCGCAGAATGGACTTATATTAACCATATTTACCTGACAAGCAACTACTATACCTTCAACTACTCAATTTCAAAAGCAATATCTCTTGCCCTATTCAAACAATACAGAAAAGACATGGCCGCTTTTAATAAAAACTACATCGCCTATCTTTCAGCAGGTTCGACAATTCCACCCGGAGAAAAACTCAAAAAGTACTTTGGAATCGAAATAAATCGCCAGCTCTTCGAAGATGCCATGGATATTGTCAGGTTGAGGATTCAGGAATTGAATAAACTGGCAGGTGGAAAATAAGTCTAATTTAGATTTAGGGAGAATAAATCTGAATTATCTTTTTTACATTTTATATTCTTTATCTTTTTTACATTTTGTATTCTTGATATTTTATTTAAAGAATTCAGAAAATTCGTTGCCAACAAATGTGGAAAAAGATTAATGTTTGGTATGAGATGTACTAATGGCGCCTTTTCTTGTGTATTATTTATTTCATTATGATTTCAGTGACTTAATAGTTCATGGGGGATATCTTGTTGGCTCCGTTAAATATTTCTATCCTATACTTACTGCTCAAACTGCTATCATTTCAAACTGCTATCGATTATTAGATATGTAAATAAATAAACTGTACATAAAGTTATAATTAAGAAACTAATTCAATGAGCTCCTAAATAAATTTTTTACTTTTAGTAAGCTAGACAAAGGAATCAGAGAAACTATGTCAATAAACTACGCTGAAGAGCCCGCCTCAATAAACTACACTAAAGAAAAAACAAGTTATTACTCCAAACACGTTAATCAAAAAATCAGAGTTCTTACATTTGGGGAAGCCCTTTTTGATATTATCAGTGGTACAGCCCACCTCGGAGGGGCCCCTCTTAACCTTGCAGCCCATCTTGCAAAATTGGGAGCAAAACCGTCCGTTCTCACAGCAGTCGGAAAGGATGAACTCGGCAAAATCCTTCTTTCCAGAGCTGAAGAAATGGGAATTGACACTTCATACATATTAATCGATGAAAAGAGACCAACCGGAACTGTCACTGTCGAACTGGAGAATGAGGGAATCCCGATTTTCACGATCAATGAAAGTGTGGCCTGGGATGCGATTATTCCGGATGAAGAAAAATTCAGAGCTCTGGCAGAGGAACAATGGGACGTCTTCTGTTTTGGAACGTTAGCCCAGCGGTCAGAAGAAAACAGAAGGACTCTTGAAAGGTTATTTTCCGACGTAAAAACAAAGTATTTTTTCTACGACATAAACCTGCGAACCGGATTTTACAAAAAAGAATGGATACTATCTTCTCTCGAAAACTGTACAATTCTCAAGATGAATGAAGAAGAAGCTTCCACCATTTCCGGTATGATTTTCGACACCATCTACTCCTGGAAAATTCTCTGCCGCTTTCTTACAGAAAAGTACCCTGAAATATCCGTAATCTGCATAACAAAAGGTCCTGAAGGAGCTGCTGTTTATCACCAGGGGGTTTATGAAGAAGTAAAGACCACTCCTGTAAAAGTTGCAGATACTGTAGGAGCAGGAGATGCCTTTTCCGCAGCCTTCCTTTATAGTTATCTTTCGGGTAACGATGTTGCGAAATCTGCTTCATTCGCCTGCATTCTTGGAACATATGTAGCATCAAAATCAGGCTCTGTGCCTGAATATTCGGAAGAGCTTATCAAAAAATTAGAAATTTGATAATTAAAAAGACAGGTTCAGAACAGGTTTAAAGAAGTTCAGATATTAATGTAATTTTGGATAACATTAATGCAGCACTAAATAAAACAATAAGATAAAATACCCAGTATATAGCATTGAAGTTAATCCAGAAAAGGAGATTATCCATAACAAGATAATAGCAAAGTATGTAGCATCAAAGGTAAAAAGAAGGAAAATCAAGGAGAAAAGAAGAAAAAAGAAAGGAGAAAAGATAAGAGGGAAAAAGATGAAAAACATTGAAAAACCGGATACATTAAAAGCTGGATTGTATGTAGCAGTCTTCATAATATGCGGATACTTTATTATAAAAGCCCTTATAACGCTTTGAGCTGCGTTCCTCAAAACTTATTGAAATAAGTTGCTTTTTTAAGGATTAAGTGTTTACTTTAAGATTTGGTATCTTCTGAAATTATATCTTCAGAGCTTTTCTGATCAGACTTTTTTTTCAACCAGTATAAAGTTAAAAAGGCCATTACTACCATCCCGAGAATCTCAGTTATGTGATTTTGTAAGAATGCAAGGTTCAGAGATCTTTCGAGCATTATTAGAAAATACTCCATCCCGGTATAGTCCATAGAATCTTTAGGGAAATCTAATCCGAGAAGGGGCCAGAAGAAAGTTGGAGGCTGTGCCCACATCTGGTCTTCGAAAAGGTGGAGAAAAGAGCCCGACGCAAGAGCAAGTACCTTGCCATCCTTTTTTTTATCGTACATATACAGACCTAACAGGAATATAGTTGAGGCAAATAGCAGGGTATGACCTATAATGCGCCCATTTTCAAGAGTAGAAGCAAATATTACTCTGCCTACAGGTTTATCTATTATATCAGGCAGAAGAGCTCCTATTGCCAGATATTTCGGATCTATGATAGTCCTTAATCGGGGCATAAAAATCCCAAGCCCAAAAAATATCCCCAGCGTAATGCCCAGATGTCCAAAGAGAAGCATCGAAAACTAAACTGTTTTTATTTATATTTAAATATTGTCTGTTTTTTATATAATCTTCGGTTTGTGACAGAAAATCACAATCAAAAGATTAAAGGACTTAAGAATTTTGAGAAATAAAAAAATTTTAAAGTTTTATAAATAAGAGGAAGGAAAAAATTTAGATCAAGGGACAAAAGGCAAATAATTTATACATAGATGAAAGCGAAAAAAGGGATTAAAAACTCATTCTCTAAAAGAAAAGTAATTGAAATTTGAAACAAAATAATAAGAGATTAAAAGCTCGGGCTTTCGATCTTTAAAATGGAATTTCCCAGAGAGGATACCATTTTTCTACATTTTTTTCGATGGGCATTTCCCTCTCCATTTCTGTCCTGAGCCTGAACTCGAAAGGATTGTCTCTTTCCCTGCTGGAGAGAGGAACAAAGGGATAATACGTTCCCTGCTTGAAATTATAGATCCAGTAAACTGATTTTTTGCCTCCGGTTTTTCCCTGGCGCTCTGTCACTCCAGCTTCCGGTTCTCTGTCAAACCTGTAAATGGCACAGAGGATCTGCTCTCCAAAACCGTGTTCTTCAAGGGTCTGGCTTACCAGATGAATACTTGCAACAAGGTCTTCAAAATCAGGATCTTTAAAGATAGCCCAGAGAAAGTTGTATTCATCCTTTTCAAGCCTGAATAGGGTTTCCGTTTCTTTAGAACTGTACTCCAGTAGCTCCTGAATTTCTTTTCTGGCAGATTCATAGGCTGAAGCGCCTATAGGCTTAAAGCAGACCCCTGCAGATCCTGAAGGTTTCAAGCCCAAATTGGCCTCAAGAGTGACACTGGCTGTTGAGATTGCAAAAAGCTTGTCGCTTTTTGCTTCTGGAAGCCTGCTCCTCCCAAGGACCGCATCCATAAAATCCCGGAAACCCATTTTTTATCTCCTTAAATATCTCGTTTTTAATTTATCGACCTTGAATTCATCCTGACATCCAATATACTCTTTTTAGTTTTCCCTAGCCTTTAATTCTCTCTGAGCTCATCCCAAAACCAATTTTATTCCCATTTCGATAAGTTGCAGAACTATTTTCCTGACCATAACCTCTATTGAGTATTCAAAATTCAAGGTTAAGGGACGCAATTTTGAGTTTTGGAATCAGCTCTCTGTTTATATTCAAAGCGTAAAACCCCTGAGTCTTTAGCTGAGGGGATATAAGAGTCAACCTAAACTGTTAACCTTTATTGATTATGAAAAAACTATTTTTACTATTAAACTATTTAATTATTGCTAATATCCAATACGAAAACCAAGTACAGATAAAGGTTTTTTGCTGTCACCACAGCCCGGAAGGGAGTTGGATAACAGGGCAAACCTCACGATCATACTACTCTAAGGGCTAGAGTCTAAGCCGGAGAAAACCGGAAGCCGAAAGGTAGCTCAAGTATTTTTCACCTATGGGACATAGGGTAGAGCCTGTATGACTTACGGAGGGTGCTCCGAAGGATGACTAAGGAAGCCGGCAAGTCTTTAGCTTAGCAGTAGTTCACCTCTCTGTTATAAACTCATTTCCTGCTGCATTTTTTCAAGTTTAGCTATTCTTTTTTCTACGGAAGGATGAGTGGAAAAAAGGTCCATGATGGAAGAACCTGAGATTGCAGGGATAATGAAAAAAGCATTCATTCCCTCCACTTTTCTGAGATCTTCGCTTGGCACCCTGTCCATAAGCCCGCTTATCTTCATAAGGGCAGATGCAAGATCAGACGGCTGCCCGGTAATGATAGCAGAGCCTCTGTCTGCAGCATATTCCCTGTAACGGGAAAGGGCACGGATCAGGAGAAAACTGACAACCCAGACTCCAATGGAAATTAACCAGACAAGCACAAAACTTCCTCCATCATCCCGTCTTCTATCTCCTCCCATATTTCCGAAGTAAAGCCCATATCGCATAAAGTAAAAAGCCACTGTTGAAATGAAACTGGCAATTGTAAGCACAGCCATATCCCTGTTTTTGACATGGCTCAGTTCATGGGCAAGCACTGCTTCGAGTTCTGCCGGCGAGAGTTTATCCAGAATTCCTGTAGTAACCGCAACAACCGCTTTATTCGGGCTCCTGCCTGTCGCAAAAGCATTTGGAACCTGCGTCCTGACAATTGCCACCTGAGGTTTCGGCAGGTTGGCTATTGCACAGAGCCTTGTAACCATTCCATGCAGTTCTGGGGCTTCACTCTCAGAGACAACATGCGCTCCGGTTGTCCAGAGAACCATTTTGTCGGAATAAAAGTACTGGATGCCCATGAAAAACCCGACAAATAAAAGCATGAAAATCGGAGGAGTTCCGTAGTACGAAAGGAATGCAAGGAAAAAGAGGTAAACTACTGCCAGAAGAAACATCGTGAAGAGCATCCGTCCTTGAAGTCCCAGATCCCGTTCCCACTTTCTTTTCATATGTTATTTCACCTACCTGATAAGTTTGGGTATACCTGATAATTTTGGATATAATTTATTCCACAACTAAATACAACTAAGTCAAGGATGAGTCAAATGAATATAAATGCAATCAAATGACATACACGCAATAAAGTGAAGTGGTGAAACTAAATGAAGTCAGGTTAAATAAGAAAATTTTGCATAAAGGCCATAAGCTGATTTTATGCTTAGATCCTGATTAATAAGCATATAAATGAATTACCTGTAAATTAAATAAACCTTTAAATAAACATACAAAGATAAATAAATTTGAAAGTTAGGGTTTAATTTCTCTTAATAAATTCTCACTGCCATTCATTCAAAAAATAAGACATTTATTCAGGATAATACATTTATCCAAGGAAATATAGTTATCCCGAAGAATATAGTTATCCAGGACGTCACATTCATTCGAGATAAAACCTTTATCAAGCAAGAGATTTCTCCAATATAAGTTATTCCCAGGAATTTGAAAAGAGAAAATAAGGAAGAAAAAGGTAAAGAATACTGGCAAATTGTCAGTAAGTGAAGCTATTTTATTGCCTCAATTACTAACTCTCGTTCGTAAAAATCCAAATAATTTAAATATAATTAATTCATTGGTTAGAAATCGAACAATATAAAATCAAACAAATACTTGAGAAAACACTCCATTAAGAAAATACTGAATTGAGAAAACTCTAAATGAAGAAAAAATTACAAAAATTCTTAAATGTGATTACATTCCATTTGCAGAGATTTCCATAAATGAATCTTTGCTTTCCGCAGAAGGCCGCGAAATACCATTTATTCTCGCAACAGGAATTATCGAAAATCGATCTTCTTTCTGCATATTTATCAGATTATTGTTTAACCGTCTAGTTCAGGATTTAAGCAGTAAAGAGCCTATAAACTCAATTTTCCATTAAAAAACATATCAGGTCCTTTCATGCAAAACATACTCTCAGTCAAATCCCTTACAAAGAAATTTGATGACTTTACCGCTGTAAAAGATATAAGTTTCGATGTTGAAACAGGTTCGATCTTTGCTTTTTTAGGCCCAAACGGAGCAGGCAAGTCAACGACCATCAAAATGCTCACAACCGTCCTGAAGCCCACATCAGGAGATATAAGTATCAATGGGTTTAATGTGCTTAAAGAGCAGGACAGAGCCCGGGCATCTTTTGGGATAGTCTTCCAGGATCACAGCCTTGATGACGAGCTTACGGCTTATGAAAATGTAGTCTACCATGCAGTCATCTATAAGGTTCCTAAAAAAGAAAGAGAAGAAAGAATCCGGAAAGCCCTGGAAATTGTAGGGCTCTGGGACAGGCGGGAAGATTATGTAAAAAAATATTCAGGCGGAATGAAGCGCAGGCTTGAGATTGCGAGGGCGCTTGTTCATTACCCGAAAATTCTGTTTCTCGACGAACCCACTGTGGGTCTGGATCCCCAGACTCGAAACTCCATCTGGAACCACATAAAAAACCTGAACGAAGAAAGAAAAATGACGATTTTCCTGACCACCCATTACATGGAAGAAGCCGAATCTATTGCAGATAAAATCGCAATTATTGACCACGGCAAAATTATAGAATCCGGCACTGTTGCAGAGATTAAGAAAAAGACAGAAACCGAATCCTTAGAAGAGGCTTTTCTGAAGCTGACTGGCCGGGATATTCGAGACGAGAACAATGAGCCCGCAAATAAAATGAGGATGATTCGAAACAGGAGGAACAGGCGTTGATCGAAGTAATCTATATCCTCTGGCTCAGGCAGCTCAAACATTACTGGCGCTCGAAAGCCAGGCTTCTGGGTTCTCTGGGGCAGCCTCTCCTCTTTCTGATAACATTTAGCTTCGGATTCGGCCCCATGTACAGCAGAGCCAGCGGAGGGGCAAATTACATGGATTTTCTTGCTCCAGGAATCGTCTCCATGTCAATACTCTTTACAGCTGTCTTTTCAGGTCTTGAAGTCATATGGGACAGGCAGTTCGGATTTCTTAAAGAGACTCTTGTAGCTCCGATCTCCAGGACAGAAATAATGATCGGAAAAACCCTAGGAGGTGCGACCATAGCCATGATCCAGGGCCTTATCGTTCTGTGCCTGACCTATCTGCTCGGGTTCAGGATTTCCAGCCTCTCCAGTCTTGGTCTTGGGTTAATCTTCATGTCCTTAATAGCCATTTTCTTTACAGGCCTTGGCCTTACCATAGCCTCAAAAATGAAGGATATGCACGGCTTTCAGTTAATTATGAACTTCCTCATCATGCCCATCTTTTTCCTCTCAGGCGCCCTTTTTCCCCTTGAGAACCTGCCTTCTGCAATTTATATCATAAGCAGGATCGATCCCCTTACCTACGGTGTTGACGGGCTGAGGGGAGCCATTACAGGAATTACCACTTTTGGTATTTACAATGATCTGGGGATAATAGGCTTATTATCAGCTCTTGTCTGTATGATCGGGGCATTTCTATTTTCGAAGCTTGAGGCGTAAGAGCCTCTTTCTTTCCAGAAAAAATACGGGTTTGAGGCTCGGGATTTAGAGTAAAAGCAACGTACTATATATAGCTTTAAAGTAAATAATAAGCCTTTGTTGTATTATAGTATACATTCGAATTGAATATCTGGTTTAATGCCTCATTAAATTTCTGATTAAATGTCTGATTAAATTCTGATTAACTATATTCTGAACTCACAGCTGACTCAGCATTTACATCAGATGCTTGAACTGAAATGTAAAAAAAGATGGTGCAAATGTTGGATTTTATTGAATATTTATCCCTTGGAGCATTTCTAGGCCTTGCTGCAGGAGCGTCTCCGGGCCCACTGCTGGCTGTGACTATTTCTGAAACTCTGCAACACGGCAAATGGGAAGGGATAAAGGTTGCAATATCCCCTTTAATTACAGATCTGCCAATAATTTTGGGTGTATTGTTTGTTCTTTCACATCTGGCAGACTCTAATTTTGTTATTGGATTTATTGCATTTTTTGGGGCATCGTATCTGCTGTATTCAGGAGTTGAAGCGATTAAAATCAAACCGGAAAGTCTTGAATTAAATCTGGAAAAAAAGGATGCCCTTAAAAAAGGAGTGATAGTTAACTTTGGAAATCCTCATCCTTATATCTTCTGGCTCTCTATAGGCGGACCAATAATTATTCGGAGTTTTAATACTCATTTGTGGGCTGCTGTTTTTTTTATATTAGGTTTTTACAGCTTTCTCGTAGGGTCAAAGGTAGTAGTAGCGTTAATTGTGGAGAGATCAAGATCATTTGTAAATAGCAAATATTATTTTTCCATTATCCGAACTCTGGGGATTGCACAGATTATCTTTGGATTATCTTTTATCAAAGTGGGCTTGAACTCGTTAAAAATAATTTAAATAATTGCCGCCTGAGTTGCGCGTCCCGAATTGCAAATCGGAGTACTCTGTCCTATTCGCTACGTACGCTTCGCTCAAGAGGATGAATTATGGTTTCAGGATCTTGCTTCACAAGGGAGCTAATAACAGGCTATTTTCGATAGCAATTCATTTAGACAATTTTTTAAGAACTGATTTTTTAATCTGATTTTTTGACTATTTGTAATTTGTGTGAATTTCTTGAGTTCTCATTTGCATTTTTTTGTCGAGATCAAGGCCTATGTAAATTCTCTTTTAACCGATTCTTTTTTTGGAAAACTCCCCCCGGTACAGTGCTCCTTCTAAGCGGATTTAGAGATAAGATTTAAAAATAATTAGAATGTTTATAGAATGTTTACTGTATTAACATATTATAATAGATAATAAATAGCGATCGAGAAAGAAGGATAATGAAATGAAAGATAGGAATAATGAGAAAAAGTTGTGTTCCCTAACTTTATTTTCAGCATTCATGACTCTGATGCTGGTGAGTATAGCAGGTGCAGCCCCATATGCATTTATTGCGAACTTTGGCAACCAAACTGTATCTATAATTGATACGGCAAATAACAATGTTACAGCCACAGTGGATGTAGATTCCATGCCTGTAGGAGCAGCAGTCAGCCCGGATGGAACAAAGGTGTACGTGGCGAACCAAGAAAAGGATACTGTTTCTGTAATAGATATGAGCACAAATTGTGTAATAGCAACAATAAGTGTAGGATCAAAACCCTGGGGAGTTGCGATAAATCCGGACGGAACGAGGGTATATGTGACGAACCAGGCAAGCAATACTGTTTCTGTAATTGACGCCATGAACAATACTATCAAAGCCACAGTGCCCGTAGGAAACTTGCCTGTTGGAGTTGTAGTAAACCCTTCAGGAACAAGGGTTTATGTTGTAAACTGTGACGGCGTCTCTGTAATTGACCCGGCAACAAATACTGTCACAGACACGCTTCCAACCGAAAGCTTTGGAATTGCAATCAATCGGGAGGGAACAAAAGTATATGTTACTAACAATGCGGGAAATACTCTTTTTGTGATTGATACCGAGACAGATAACATTACGGCTACGTTGAGTATAGAAGAGATTCCCTCCGAAATAGAAGTAAACCCTGAGGGAAAAGGGGTTTATGTAGCCAGAATGGATGCGGAAAACAGTACTATCTCGTTGATTGACACCGAAACCAGTAGTGTTGTAGCAACATTGAGTTTAGGGACCCAGCCTTACGGAGGTTCAATCAATCCTGAAGGAGCAAAAGTATACGTGGTGAACTGGGCAGGCAATAATGTTTCCGTAATTGATGCAGCAACAAACACGGTAATAACAACTATGAACGTAGGGATCAGTCCTTCTGCATTCTGGCAGTTTATAGTACCCCTTCCTGCACAACCAGTTCTTCCTGCTGCAAACTTCAGCAGCAACATTACCTGTGGATGCGCTCCTCTTTCTGTCCAGTTTACAGATCTATCGGAAAATACGACAGAATGGAAATGGGAATTCGGGGATGGAACTAATTCAACTGAGCAGAACCCTATGCATGTTTACTCTGCAGCAGGAAATTATACGGTAAACCTCACTGCAGGCAATTTAAACGGCACGGATTCGAAACTTGCTACAATGACGGTTTTAGAACCAGATTTATCAGTACCCCCTGTAGCAGATTTCAGCAGTGACGTCACCATGGGTAATGTTCCCCTGTCGGTACAGTTTACTGACACAAGTACAGGAACTCCTACCGAATGGTACTGGGAATTTGGGGACGGAGAATACTCAGGTCTTCAGAACCCGATGCACACCTATAATGCAGCAGGAAACTACACAGTAAAGCTTGAAGTAAGCAATCCTAAAGGCAACAGTACAAGCTTGAAAACGGACTATATACAGGCGGAAGAAGTTTCTATAATCCCGGTTGCGGATTTCTCTGTGTCTCCAATCTCAGGAGAAGCTCCCCTGAAAGTCAGTTTTACCGATAATAGTACAGGAAGACCAGATTCATGGTACTGGGACTTTGGAGACGGCACCAATGACTCCATAAACATAAATCCTGAACACATATACACAGTTCCGGGAACCTATAATGCAAGTCTAACCGTAAGCAATGGAAACGGTACAGCTTCGAGATTTGCCACAATAACCGTTCTTGAAAAAACATTGCTTCCATATGTAAACACAAGCATCAACGTTACATCAGGTTATGCTCCGCTTAGTGTGCAGATTATCAGTTTGTTGCAAAATGCAACCAAAATAAGCTGGGACTTTGGGGACGGGAATAATAACTTTGCAAATTTAATTCTGGATCATCTGTACACAATTCCCGGGACTTACAACTTCAGTATAAATGCAACAAATGAAAACGGCACGAGTTCAGAGCATGTCCAGATAACTGTTTTAAAACCCCCAGTACTTCCGGTTGCAGATTTCAGTGCTGATTCCCGAGAGGGACTTGCTCCTCTCACTGTCCAGTTTGCAGACTCTCTGGAAAATGATACCGAAAGGTACTGGGACTTTGGAGACGGAAGCAATTCAACCGAACAGAACCCTGTGCATACTTACAGTAAAGCCGGAAAGTATACTGTCACACTTACAGCGAAGAATATAATCGGCTCCAATACCGTAACAAAATACGATTATGTGTATGTCATAAACGGGCTGGAAGCTCCGGTTACTGCTTTTTCGGCATCTCCTGTAACAGGAACTGCACCTCTAAATGTCAGTTTTAGTGACAGAAGTACTGGATCGCCAACGTCCTGGAAATGGAATTTCGGAGATGGAAATACTTCAACAGAGCAGAATCCAGTGCACGTATACTCTAAAGCAGGACAATATACTGTTAGCCTGACGACAGGCAACGCAGTTGGAAGTAACGCGCTAACAAAATACAGCTATATAAATGTAGGAAATATCTTGAAAGCCCCTCTTACAGCCTTCTCAGCATCCCCTACTTCAGGAACCGCGCCTCTGAATGTCAGTTTTACTGACAACAGTACAGAATCGCCAACGTCCTGGAGATGGAGTTTCGGAGACGGCAAAACCTCGGAAGAACAGAATCCTGTACATATGTTCAGTAAAGCAGGAAAATACAATGTTACCCTGACGGCTAAAAACGCAGCAGGTAGCAATGCAGTAACAAAGTCAGGCTACATTACAGTCTCTAAAAACAAATAAAAAAGTTAATATGAAACTTTAAACTGAGAAAAGAGCTCTGTAGAAATCTTGAAAAAAGAAAGGCCTCGAATTTAGCTGGAATTTAAGTTTCAGGTTTTAGAAGTAAACTTAATTTAAGGCTCAAACAGAGGATTTCTACAGAGCTTAAAAAATAAATTAAATATATTAAATGAATTAAATAATTTAAATTAAGTTATAAATTTAAATTATGAATTCGAGGCTGTATATGGATGAAACAAAAACCGAAAAAAAGAGAATTACTCTAATTATTATTTTTCTTTATATAGTAGGAGCTTTTCTATTTTTATTTTGGATAGGCTTATGCGCTATACATTATATTTTTGTGGTTGGAGGAGTACTTTTTATTCTGGCAGGTGCCATAACAATTCATTCGGCTGTGAAAAATATGAGACGGGCCCCCGAGACCTCACTATCTGGAATTAAAAAGTTACTGACGGTGATTATCTTGATAGAACTAGCCTATATAGTAATAACTCCCCCTCCATGTACGTTTTTAATGTCCCCTTAAATTTCAAAGGTCCTGAACTCTAAATTCAGTTTAAATTCTGCTTAAATTCAGTTTAAATTCTGCTTAAATTCGGCTTAACTCTTCCAGAACAGGTCTTAGATTTGATTAAGAGCAGATTTCGTCAAGGCCGGCGGTTAAATCAACCAGAAGTTCGACAGGGATTCCCATTATCATTTCTTCATCCGCAATCCTGGTTAAAGATCTCAAGCCACTGCAGCCTACTGCAATTCCTGGTTTGCCTTCTTTATATGTCTGCACAACACCTTCAGAGCAAAGGCTTTGAACCCCTGCAAAACTTGTTTCAAGTCTGCCCCCTGTTTTATACATGTAAGCCTGAGTAAGTAACATAACCTGTTTAGGGTTACAGATAAGCACCACAACATCAGGAACAAATGAAGCCTTTTCAAGAGAAGAATATATTACACTCCCTGTTGAGTCAGGTGGAAAAATTGGTATCATTGCTACGGTTCGCCTTGCAGCTCCCTGGGTGCTGAATAGCTTAAATTCTTTGTAATATGACTCTCCGCTGAACACTTCATGTGGTATTTCATTAAGGCCCAGTGTTCCGGCTCCAATTTTGCACATATGTTCTTCGCCTGAGGTATAGAACTCCTCTCTTGTCCTCCTCACTCTGTCAACAAACTGACAGTGAGTCATAACCTCGCCTACCTTTTTAATTCCCTCGGGAACCTCTCCTCCTTTCTGAACCAGTTTTACTGCAACAGGAGATGTTTTAAGTTCCAGAAGCCTGACAAGCTCCTGTCCGCATTTGTTTATTTTATCTACATCCATACTTTCAACTCCGTAACTCCATTAACTCCATTTCCATAAATGTATTAAATTAATAACTCTGTTAACTCTATAGCTCTATTAAACTTGAAAACTCCATTTAACCCATTTTTCAAATTTTTTGTAACATTAAAACAGTAGATACTGTTATTTTAAAGTTTTTTATTATTTAGAAATATTATAAAAATAATCCACGGATCTGGATATTAGTTAACAAATGCATAATAAAATTAGTTACTTAAATATGAAATATCAGGAGTCTAAATCTGAAATTACTGGTTCTGAGTCTTAATTTTGAAGTTTTCCGACAATACAACCTTATTAGTTGTATTATGTCGTTTTTTTCACGCTCGACTAAGGAGAGCGGTATTTCCTGCAAAAAAGAAGAAATATAAGAAAAGAAAGAAAAAGAAAGAACAAAAAAACAGTTAGCCACAAAACAGCTAATTACAAAATATGGAAAGCTCAAAAAATCTTAATTCAGGCTTCAATGCACTTTTTCGTGGCTTTTTTGGAAAGCCGGTCGCCTCTACGACCGGTGAGAGTGCGGGGTAGTTTAAAAACTTGTCCCAAACCTCACTTTGTTATTGAGCTTGTTTCAAAACTACTTCCAAACCCCTTAAACCAATGTTTTGGAGTAGAGAACCAACATCAATAGAACTAAATAGAATATCTGTGTTTAACCAAAACCATTAATAACTGGAATTTTGAAACCAGCTCATTTTATAACCAGAAAATAGTTTTTAACCAACTCGGAACAGAGAAGAACCGTCTTCTTCATTTATATCGCCGAGATATTCGCGGTATATTATGTATTTGCCATTTGCTTTTTTTACGCATCTTACTCCGAGCCCGCTCTTTATAATCAGGGCTTTTCTATTCTCGGCATCGGATTTTTCAAGACCAAAATAGCTCAGTTCGTCGAGCATGTACATTTTGCCGTTAAATTCTCTGAAAGTTTTGTGCATATTTACGAGACCATGTGACTATTGCTAATTAAAAGAGGCATTGTTAACTAAACATAGCTAACTCTTTGTTTCTGTATTTCATTAATAGAAGAACAGAGTACTTTAGCATTTCAATACTCTTAGAGCTCATCCCAAAAGTAATATTATATTGAAATTATAAATTTACTTATATGTCAT
>CAZLNG010000027.1:0-40191 GCA_964560735.1 uncultured Methanosarcinales archaeon
TATTTTAAAACTCTATTTTAAAACTTATTTTAAAACTCTATTTTAAAACTCTATTTTAAAACTCTATTCTAACTCCATTCTAAAACTAATTCTAAAACTTATTTCTAATTACTGTTTCTATTTTTCTCTTGGCACTCTTTAGTTGCACTTTTAAAATTACTATTCTCTACTTACAGTACTCTATTGCTTTTCACTATCTTTTATCTTGTCTTCTTGAGAGTATTGATGAACAAGGCGGTTATGGACAGATTGAAAGTACATTTTCTTTATTCGCCTCGCAAATCCAGTCCTGCTTTAACTCCTCTCATAACATCTTGAGTGATCTTTTTGCCAAATTCCGTACTCGAGCCTGCGTAGAGGATTTCCTTCTTTTTCTGACTTTCTTCAGGGTCAACTTTTGAGTCCTTTTCATAGGCAACAATCACAGCATCGGTATTTGTACCAAGAAAAGTATACCCTTTTTCAAGGAGTGCAAGTCCTTTAGCTTCAGTGGCTGTTATAATCGCTCCTAAAAGAGCTGTTTCAGATAGTATTCTTTTTGAGATTAGAATTATATTTATGGTTCCTATTCTTGCCCTGAATTCAGAGCCGTTGCTTACGCCGGCAGTTATGAAAACTGTCAGATAATCGTCTTCAATAACCTGAAGGTATTCCATTTTAACAGCTGTGAGGAGGCCGAAGAAGGCACCTTCGAGTTCCATTTCAAGAGCTTCTTCCTTTACAAACTCTTCTGGATCAGGAGGGTTAAAGGTTCTTGGAACTTCTTTATTGAAAAGGTGCTTTACGTGTGCACGGCCACCATTCAAGCCCGTACTCACGGCTTCGAAATCGCCTTCAATAAGAAGTGTCCTGTTTTTCATATAATATCGCATATCTTGATCACGTTTTCTGTAGAGGTAATACGTTTAATTATAGTACAATGAGGATGGATACTTATGAACAGAATATTCTAATAAGCCTGAGTCTTGGGCAAAGAATGTGTAAATTAGGAAGTAGCTTAAGAGTTTAACTGGAAAGAATATTGTATTTTTATATAATTCCTTCAAAAAAATAAGTTATTGACCATTGAACTCATCTCTCAATGGCTTAAAGGTAAAAGGCATTTCTGTCATTTTTATAATATCTAGTCTCTCTTTAATATAAATGCGGCCATTAGGGTAAGTATTAAACCCGCTCCAAACCCGGGTGAATTAGGAACAGGTTGAGGATCTAGCTTAGCTTCCACTTGAATAGGAAGCTTAAGAATCTCATATTTAGCGTTTTCAATATCTTCTCCGAAGTAATAGATTACCTTGCCTTCTACATCAAAATTTCCTTCCTGATTTGACTCAATCCTGACCTCAATATCACTGCCCTGTCCGGGTTCAAGCTCATATGTTGTAGTATACTGGCCAGCTCCTGACTGGACAAATTCGGAGGAAGAAACCATCATTCCAGAAGGTGGAATAATGATTACCTGAACATGCATAGTAGGCTTTGTGATAAGATTCACTGCTGAAAGCCTGAGTAAAATATCTTCTCCTCTGAAAACTTCTGTTTTTTCACCGTGAAGACTAACGCTTGCAGAAGGCGCTTCAGGCTCTTCTGCTGGAGTGTCCTTATTATAATAATTGTTCACAGTATCTTTTTGGCTGTTATCATTATAGTAATTGTTTACAGTGTTCACCTGTGTATTTGTAGTTTGTTCTGCTCCTGTATTTTCTTGCGATTCTGCAGATATATCAGTTTCTTCTGATTCTGTATACTCTGGCTGCTCTTCGGAGGTGTACTTAATTTCTTCTGTTTCGACAGTCATAGACTCTTCAGGCGACTCAGTTGCTGCAAACACTGTTATGTAGTAAGTTTCCGTTTTTGTATCACTGCCGCCATCGTTAGATATTGTTAGAGTAACTGTATACGTGCCTGGATCTGTGAAAGTGTGAGTGGCTGTCTGGGCATGTTTTGAATGAATCCCGTCCCCAAAGTCCCAGAACCATGTAGACGGTTCTCCCCCACTGCTTGTATCTGTGAATAATACTACAAGAGGTGCGTTTCCGGATATTGTATTTGCCGTGAATGAAGCTACAGGACCCGCTATATCTGAGGCTGCGGGTGGGGTTGATACTGATGATACTGTTATATAATCTGTCTTTGTTACTGTATTACTGCCGTCGTCATTAGATATTGTTAGAGTGACAGAATATATGCCAGGTTCTGTGAAGGTATGAGTGGCTGTTTGGGCGTGTTTTGAAGTAATTCCATCTCCAAAATCCCAGAGCCATGAGGTGGGGGAACCTGTACCCGTATCAGTGAATAGTACTGCGAGGGGTGCGTTTCCAGAGGTCACATTTGATGTAAATGAGCTTATGAGACTTGCTGCCTCTGAATTATCAGATTCTTTTGTTTCCGAAGGAGCTTCCGTCTCTGCCTCTAATACCGTTATGTAGCCCGTCTCTGTTACCGTGTCGCTGCCTGCGTCGTTAGATACTGTCAGAGTAACGGTATATGTGCCTGGATCTGTGAAAGTGTGAGTGGCTGTCTGGGCATGTTTTGAAGTAATTCCGTCTCCAAAGTCCCAGAACCATGAAGTCGGTGCTCCCCCATTACCTGTATCTGTGAATAATACTACAAGAGGTGCGTTTCCAGATCTTGTATTTGCCGTAAAAGAAGCTACAGGACTTGTTGATTCTGCCGATGCCACAGATGCAGTTAAAATTAATGACAGAAAAAATAAACCTATTAAGAGAAACTTGCTACCCATTCATTTGCCCCCTTCCCAAGTAGCTTTTCCTTTCCAAAGTGAGTGTATTGTTCGTAAATTTTTAACTGGGTTTTATATCTTTATTTTAATAGCAAAATAATTGATTATTTATTCAAAATTGTTTTATTATAGTCTATCTTTTAAATTTATAGCAATAATTAATTATACATAGGACATACAACAAATATATAATTTCACAAGTAAAATTTATTTTGTCTATTGTTGCCTTTCAGTGTCTTACATGCCAGATTCGAAAATATCTAAAAAGGTCTCTCTTTTTCTTATTATTATCAAAATAGCAACAAAAGCAAAAATCAGATAAATAATCTTCAGGGGCAAACCAAGCTTGAAAGAGAGTAGAAGTAAAAACTAAGTTAAAAACTTGTAGTAAAGTAAAACCAAAAATAAATTAAAAATAGAATTAAAAAAACAGAAATAAAGTAAAAAATAAAATCAGCCGCTAATTCTTCATGCGAATTATCAATTAATTTTCTAAGGGGGTGTCTGAAAAATTATCTGCATTTCCGGGATTTTAGGGGAATTCCAATACAATTTTATATATTTCCCGAAGTTGCATGCCGCAGGCAGGTTTCCCAATCTTCCGGATGGTCTGTATTGTCACATTGCCATTCAAACTCACGTCTTGCAAGCCTGATAGTTGAACGTGCTTTTTTGAGAGGAATTAATTCTTTGCCTACATCACCTATACCACCCACATCGAGGCAGCTTACAATTCCAACCATAAAACACTCCAGGCTCTCTGGTGGTATTGGTTCGTTTCTTGCATGTAATTCTGTACATTTCGCGAGATATTCTGCAAGTACATTAATCAGTTTTGCATCACGCATGGTTCTGGCTCCTTTACACTATAAGCGTGCAACCTACTTCATCATGGATAGACTCTAGATTTTGGACCTTCACAGCAGTTATGAGAGTTATAAAAGTGCAGACATATCTTCCTGAATTCAGTCCAGGATACCTTTCAATCCTCATTTCCCAAGAAAGGCTATAAAACAGCAATTAAATATTCTTTTTTTTGGGTTTAAAGGTTTCTAAATTATTGTATTTGAGATATGTAAACATAAATAGAGTGCCCAGGTATACAATACTCTGAAACTCAGGAAGTGAAGCAATCGTCTCATAGGAAAAAAGAAGTTCTATTTTAGCTGTGAGATGAAATTAATAAGGAGAGAGTTCTGAAATAAAGCAACAAGATCCTGAATATTTCTTTTTCTGATTGAATAATACTGGGGCTTCTAAGGTATTTTGTATTACTTGAAGCAAAAAGCCAAGAAAAGTTTTCTTTCTACGTTTTATTGGGGGCCAGAGAAAACTTGTTTCAAGTATGAGAGTGCAGATTTAGCTGTACGAAACTCAGTTATTAAATATCTTCCTGTAAAATATCTACTTATAATGGAGAATTAACTGAGACCAGACACAAATGAACATGTAAGGTGATGTAAGTGCCCAAATTAGACTTAAAGAAAGAAAATAAAGAACTATACAATCCGTCCGCAAAAGGAGTTTCAATCATAGACATTCCTGAAATGAGTTTTTTAATGATAGATGGTGAAGGAGATCCTAATAGATCACAGGAATATCAGGCTTCGATAGAAGCATTGTTTTCAGTATCTTTTAAAGTCAAATTTCTTTCTGAGAAAGAAAACTCGCAGGATTATGTAGTAATGCCACTTGAAGGACTCTGGTGGGCTGAAAATATGGAAGATTTCAGCATAACGGACAAAAACAGTTGGAAATGGACCTCTATGATAAGACAACCCAACTTTATCACGAAAGAAATGATAAAAAAGGCTATAGAAGAAGTAAATAAAAAGAAAGATCTACCGATACTTTCCAGAATAAGATTTGAAAGTCTGCGTGAAGGATTATCAGCCCAGATTTTGCATATTGGCCCATACGTTGAAGAAGGATCAGCGATAGAGAAGTTGCATAATTTTATTGAAGAGAAAGGCTATGAGTTTGATGGCGGTATCCCTGGGGAGAGACATCATGAGATATACTTGAATGATGCACGTAGAGCAAAGCCAGAAAAACTTAAAACAATTGTAAGGCAACCCATAAAAAGAAAAAGTTAAGATAATGAAAATGTCTTGTGCATCCTCTTCAAGAAGCATGTACCATCAGTGAAGAAGAATAACTCTAATATAATATACAGTCAGTAGAAAAAATAGAAATATTTGTTTTGGGAAAACTAGAAAGAGAATAAATAGGCTAGATCCTTAAAGGATAAGGGTCTTAAGATTAAATTCGGAATCATAAGATTAAATTATCAGAATCTCAGGTTTATTTTTCAGAATATATGTTTCAAAATCATTTTATTTTCTCAAATTATTACTCTTACGGGTTATATAAAATCAAGATTTATCTTTTTTCTATATTGTATATTACTTAAGGGGAGTAATGACTCGTGAAAGGAAGGTCAATTAAATGTATTTGTATAGTTTTGATATACATTTTTATGGCAACAATGATCCAGGCAGATGCTGCTATTATTACTGTAGATATTAACGGAGAAGGAAATTACAGTTCTATTCAGAAAGCTATCAACAATTCACAGGATGGAGATACAATCCTTGTAAGTTCGGGGGTTTATCTGGAGAATCTAGAAATTAATAAAGAGTTAACGATTCTCTCACACTCCGTTCTTGCAGGCAACCGGACTAAAACCTATATAATAGGCGCGGTTCCTGAAGACAATGTTTTTAATATTTATTCAAGCAACGTAACAGTAAATGGTTTCTGCATTTCGGGGGGCTCTTCAGGAACTGACCGGTACGAATCAGGAATTTATCTTGAAGGAGTACAGGGCTGTTCATTAAAAAACAATCTCCTGATACAGAATGATCTGGGTATTTCTCTAAATGGTTCTAGGGGCAACTCTATCGTCAACAATCTAGTAAGCCTTGGAAATTCTGGAATCTCTCTTACGGATTCGGAAGGAAATCTAATTTCAAACAACCTTTTATTGACAAATAAGCAGGGAATTTCGCTGGATAATTCCGTTAATAATAATCTAGTCAATAATACTGCAGACTCGAATTCAATAGGCGTTTTCCTGAGGAATTCTAAGCTGAATACGCTTACCTATAACCTTATTATAAGAAATACATATGGAATTCTTGGACAGGATGCGAAATCCAATATCTTATTCAGTAATAGGGTATATCTGGACGATACTGGAGTATATTTTAACGGATCCGCTAATAATACGGTTTATCAGAATGAATTTATCAATTTTGTCAGCGCTATTGATGAAGGAAATAATCATGGGGTTGGATCCATTAATTTCTTTAATCCAGTTAATGAAGGAATAAATCTCTGGAACAGCAGCACTGCAGGTAATTACTGGTATGATTATACTGGGCAGGATATTGACAGTAATGGAATAGGAGACGCTCCGTATGTCATCAATGAAATAACCGGAAGCAAAGATTACATGCCTTTAGTAAATGAGACGTTTTCAGGCGGCAACTATGGAAATATAATCAGTAGTAGCAGTGTTCTAACAGGCCAATTAAATAATAATCATCTAAATAAAAATTACTTTACAGGCCTCAATACAGTACAAGAAGGAGATACTGTTGTCGAGCTAACTGAACTTGGACAGATAAACACATCTCTTGAAAAAGGTCCAGTTCTTTTGAGACTGGGGGCAGAGTGGTGCCCGTTATGCAGGTCTATGAAACCAATAATGAATGATCTGGCAGGAGAATACGGAGGAAAAGCAGTTGTGATGTCTGCAGATCTGGATCGGAATCCTGAGTTTAAAACTTATTTTGGAGTGCAGCTGATTCCTGATTCCTTTGTAATTATAGGTATTGAAGATGGAAACTACATTTACATTCAGGAGAACGGGAATATCACCAAGGACAGGTTCCAGGCGAGATTGGTGGGGCTGAAGAATAAGCAGGTCTTTGAAAGACTTCTTGATGTCTGCCTAATCAACGAAATGAAAAACAAATCAGAATAAAATACAATTTCAGCTGAAATACGAATCAGAATAAAATGAAACTTCAACTGGCAGACTAAGCTCAAAAACAGCTTCTACTGCTGCATTGTACTTACCCAGACGTTAAACTGGAGATCTAAATCTCCAGTAAAAATAGATTTTTAGGCAAGACGTATACTGTAAAAACCAGGTTTATACATGAGTAAGGCAGGTACAAAAACCATACTTGGAAAAACCTGAAGCATAATTGACCTAATAATTAACCTGTAAACTTCACTAACATTTTTATTCCTTGTTGAATCCGGCAGTTTTCTGAGTTTCCAGGCCAACTAAAAAAGAGTTCTTCCAGTTTTTAACGATGTCTCAGAAATTAAGAAGTTTCCGGACAATGTAAAACTAACTTCCAAAAGTTTTTTAAATAATTAACTGGTTTACTATTTTGGCAAGAAAAGAGAAGATTTATCCCCTCCATGTTCTCTTTTCTTTTCTTTTTTCTTTTATTCTTCTCCTATTTCTTTTCTAAATTCTATGTAATCTCTCTCGACTTCTTCAAGTTCATATTCCATTTTTTATCACCATTTTAGAATCCTTTTGTTTTTTATAGTGGAAATACGGTAATTTATTTCCTAATTATTATTATATCTTGATTTCTATGGCTGATTAAAATGTTCATTTAAATTCTCAGACAGGTTGTAAAAAGTTACTTCTTATTTTAAAAAAGTGCACAAAAATATCTAAAAATTCAGAAAAGCATTATGAACAGCTCTAAAGCCTCACTATCAACAGAAATACCTGTGGGAGGTGAAGTAATCGGTGAAAGACTTTTTTAATATTTCAAAAGCTAAATTTTATTAGCCTGAGTTAAGGACTCATAAGGCGTTCTATTAAACTGGGCAAAAGGTTCTGGAACGCTGCTTACAAGCGAAATCCGAAAATTATATTCCAATGCAAAACCCTTCGAACTTTTCATGATTGAGCAGTTCTTCTGATCTACCTTCGAAGACAATTCTTCCATTCATCAGCATATATGCATTATCGCTTATTTCCAGTGCCTTTTTGACATTCTGCTCAACTATAAGCACTGTGAGTCCGAACATTTCTTTTAGTTCCAGAATTTTCCTGAAGGTATCCCCTGCAAGTTTCGGTGAAAGCATGGCAGTGGGTTCATCAAGCATGAGAAGTTCTGCTTTTTTTACAAGGGCTGAGGCTATTGCAAGAAACTGTCTCTCCCCTCCGCTTAATGTGCTTCCGTTCTGTTTTAATCGCTTTTTGAGTTCGGGAAACACTTCCATTGCCAGATCCAGTCGCTCTTTATATTCCTTATTTTCAAGGGTATAGCCAGCCATTCTAAGATTTTCCTCAACAGTAAGATTAGTAAAGATATTCTCTAGCTGTGGCACATAAGCAATACCTCTTGCTGTCTTTTCATGTGGTGGAATTTCAGTCATATCTTTACTTTTGTAGAAAACTTTGCCCGAATGAATAGTAGTAAGGCCGAAAACCGATTTTAAGAAAGTGCTTTTTCCACTGCCATTCGGGCCTGCAATTGTTGTAACTTTTCCTTTTTCTACGACGGCATTTATATCAAAGAGTATATGCAGCTCCTTATAGCCTGCACAGAGGTTCTCAACCTTAAGCACCAAGATACGCCTCCACGACCTCTGGATTTTTTAATAACTCTTCACTTCTGCCTTCGGCAATGACTCTTCCTCCTGCCATGACGTAAATCCTGTCAACGTATTCAAGAATAATATCCAGCCGATGCTCCACTATGAGAAAAGAAATCCCTTTGCCTGAAAGGTCTTTGAGTTTTTTCAGGATAGCATGGGATAGATCAGGGGCTACGCCTGCAATGGGTTCATCCATAATAATAAGCTTTGTCTGGCACATGAGAGCTCTGCCTATTTCAAGCAGCCTTAGCTGCCCTCCGCTCAGGTTCATAGCCTGTTCATTCCACATGTGTTCTATGCCCAGGAAGTTCAGAGTTGAAAACGCCTTTTTTACAAGCATTTCTTCTTTCACAAGCCAGTTTCTCTTGAAGCTCTGAATTATACTCTCTCCGTAATTCGCTTCTGCTATAAGGAGATTCTCAAGAACCGTAAGTTTTAGAAGCGGCTGTGAGGTCTGAAATGTTCTAACTATGCCGTGTTTGAATATCTCATGAGGGGGGAGATTTGTTATCTCCCTTCCTCCAAAAAGAACTTTACCTTCATCTGCCCGGATAAAACCGGTGACTGCGTTTATAAATGTGGTCTTTCCGCTTCCATTCGGCCCTATTATCAGGGTTATTCCGTTTTTCACTTCTATGCTCACCTTATCAAGGGCTTTAAGCTCACCGAAATTTTTTGTAAGGGCTTGAGTTCTCAGTTCTATTTTATCTTTTTCGCAGCAAACTTCAAGACTGCAAGTTCTTTCCAGTTTCCATCAACTCCACTCTATTTCATTTGTAGTGAACTTCCATTGCCCAATTTCTTTCCAGCTCCCATCAGAGACGGCATAGATTCTGTATTCCGATCCAATCCTGTCATTAAGTTCATTGAATTTCACTTCTCCGCTTACGGGATATACGCCATATTTGCCAGTACTGTATTCTTCAGCTACTTTCGGAATAGCTTTTGCAACAGCAGCTTCGTCAAATTTGCTTTCGATATCGTATACCTGCGCAAAGGATAGAGCCAGTACCCATGTTGCGTCGTAAGCGTTCAAACCGTAACTCTGGGGCGAACTTCCCATTTGCTGATAATAAGTACTGTTTAAATCTTCGAATTCTTTTCCACCTTTTGTTTCTGAGACTGTGCTGTAAAGTTTAACCCTGCTCGCTTTCTCAGGCACGTCTTCAATCACTTTGCTGCTCTTGGATACTCCGTCACATCCTATCCATTTGACGTTTAACATTTCCGAGTCTTCCTTTGTCTGAGCAAGCATGGTAGCAATTTCTTCGTAGCTGAAAGCCACAACTGCAATCTCATCTTTTGTGTAGCTCTGCATCAGAGCATCTATATCTGCTTCAATCGTGGCTATGTATGGTGTGAAATCCGCAGGTGAAGGATTGGGATATTCTACTGAGTCCTTTACTTCTATTCCCTGCTTTTCAAATTCCTGCTTTCCGAATTCCTCCAGACCTTTACCCCAGGCGTTGCCGGTATATGTTATGACCACTGCTTTAACGCCCAGTTCATTAGCAAGTTCTGCTATGCCTTTGGTCTGGAAGGAATCTGTAGCTACGAACCTGAACAAATACTCTTTTTCCTCTGGGGCTGTCACACCTATGTACTTTATTTCTGCAGTTGAAGAGGGAGAAGCGACAATTATGTTATTTGACCTGATGTATTCATTAACATTCTTTACTTCCCCACTGCTCATTGGCCCAACAATCAGCTTAACGTCCTTTGCCTGAAGCGCCATGACAGTGTCCAGGGCTATTTTCGGATCAGCCTTTGTATCTTCAACATAGACTTTTACTCGATAAGGTTTATTTTCAGCCTCTAATTTTTTGTTAATATTGTCACTTGCAATTGTAGCCGAGGTTTTAATATCCTCTCCGTATGTTGTCAGAGGTCCGGAAAGATCCACCAGTACCCCAACTGGAATCTCGACCTCATTCTCCGTAGCAGCTTTTTCTCCAGACTCCACACATCCTGCGATTAGCACGGTGACAATCACAGCAGCAACAAAACCAAACCATCCTCTCATAAAACCATCCTCTTACATTTCTTTACCTCGCCGTTTTATACCTCTTCCAGTCTTATCTATTGTTTTTGTCTATACTCCATACCTGAATTCTTTCGCCAATCTTAAACGAAAAGGTGAACTATACATGTACGGAAACCTGAGTTTCACTTCCCGAATCGCGCCTCAGGATCAGAAAAATCGATGATTTTTCTCTTCGTTGCGATGACCGCAACAATTACTGTCCGTTTCCCTCGCTTCACTTGCTCAGCGGACTATTAATATGAGTGTCTTATGACATAAGACCGGAAAGAAGACCGGAAAGCGTGAAAGAAAGGAATTAATAACAGGCAGTACCTCTAACGACAGGACTGTCTCAACTTTCCGTTTTTCAATTTTTACTGCGTCTTGATCGGTTTTTTCTTCGCTTTTCTTTTTCTCTGGTATGGGTGTTGAGTAACGAGTTTAGTTTACTTAAGTGTAAACGCTTATGTCCTTAGCTATAATACGAAATACAGATAAGTATATATATACTTTAGGATGTAAGAAAGATCATGACCGTTTTAGAAGGAGCAGTTGTTTACTCAAACCTTCTGGTTCTTCTATGCATAGGTTTAACAATTACCTATATAACTACAGGCGTACCCAATTTTGCCCAGGGAAGCATGGCAGTATTCGGTTCTTATCTTTCCTTAACGCTGTGGCTTTTTTCAGGGTTGCATCCGTATTACTCTCTTCTTCTCTCCTTTATTTTTGGAGGTACAATTGGAGCCGGAATTTACTCTCTGGTTCTCAGACCATTGATAAAAAAAGAAGCAATGGTAGTTACACTTATGATAGCCACCCTGGCTGTTGATGTAATACTTATAGGGATGTTTGGAGCCTACTCTGAGATTCTAAGCAGTTTCACCCGGAAGGCAACAACGAAGTTCATCTTCACGCCTATGGATTTCGAACTCTTTGGTACAGAAGCTGTACTTGTAGTTTCAAGTCTTATTATTCTCCTGTTCCTAATCGCTCTGTTTTTACTTTTTTATAAAACGAAATTTGGAATAGCTTTAAGAGCCTCAATGGAGAATCCTGCTCTTGCTGAGATAATGGGAGTTAATGTGGAGCATACCCGTCTGTTTTCCTGGTTTCTCTCCGGCTCCCTGGCTGCAGTTGCAGGAAGTCTGCTACCTTTCCGCCATGAGATAGTGCCTTTAACCGGGACGATGATAATCGTTTCAGTATTTGCGGCAAGCGTAGTGGGCGGTCTGAGAAGTATTAATGGCGCTCTGGCAGGAGGATATATTGTAGGGATCTCGGAGTCGCTTGTAACTTTTTACCTGTCAAAAGTTTTCGGATCTGGAATTCTGGTTTACGGCAAGGTGGTTTCCCTTGTTTTGCTTGTGATAGCTCTAATAATCGCTCCTATGGGAATTGCAGGGCTGAGTATCTGGAGGAGTAAGAAATAGCTCTGGAATACTTCTTCTTAGACGTAATACTCTGGTTTTCCATATACCTCATAGTTGCACTCAGCCTGAATCTGGAATACGGTTACGCTGGAATCCCCAACTTTGGGAGAGCTATGGCTGTTCTTGTTGGAGCTTCAACAGTCGGATTTCTTGTGAATCACATTCTCATGTTCCTTCTGGGTATAGACGGAGGAATTGTAGAGGCAAGCGGAGTTCTTAAGAGCACTGTAAACGCAATGATTTCTCAGAATCCACTAATAGGGATTGGCATTCTTCTATTCTCTTTTCTTCTAGCTGCTTTTATAGGAGCGATGGCAGGCGTTCTTTTCATTCTTCCGAGTGCAAAGCTCAAGCAGGAGTACCTTACAGTTACCCTTCTTGCAATAAGTGAGGTCCTGTATCTGGTTTTAAATTACAACAGTTCTATAATCGGGGGATGTTACGGTGTAAGTGTGCCTGATGTATTGGCATGGATACCAAAAGAGCAGCGTTTCCTTTCTTTTGCGCTCCTCAGCCTGGGCGTGGTGCTGATAGTTTATATTTTTGTGGAAAGAATTCTTACATCCCCTTACGGCAGGCTTTTAAAGGCTATGAGAGAAAACGAAGATGTAGTTCGGGCTTATGGAAAGGATATTCTTTTGCTAAGAATAAAAACCGCAGCCCTGGGTTCGGGCATAGCAGCCATGGCCGGCGTCCTGTACTCCTTTTACAGTGTGAATGTAATGGCTTCCACTTTTTTCAGGGTGGAATGGACATTTTTCCCATTTCTCATGATTTTGTTAGGAGGCATGGGGAATAATAGGGGCGTGGCTCTTGGGGTACTCTGCTTTGTTCTCGCAAAGCTCTCCTTAAATGTGTATAAATTTGAAATAAGGGATCTGCTTCATCTACCCTTTGAAGCAGTCTGGCTAGAATACATCCTCTTCGGAATCATAACTCTGCTGATACTCTACTACAGACCCGAGGGGTTGATCAAAGAAAAGCCTGTCATGACGCCTCCCATAAAGCATGCCCTTAAGGAGAAGAATATTGAAGAAAATAAAACCGTTGATTATGTAAGAGATAAAGAGTATATAACCTGCAGGGAGCCCATAAGCTGTGAGAACTATGAAGAAGGCTATGAAAATTAGTGAAAGACTCATATTGACAGGCTCGCTAAGCTTTTTATTGATAGTTCCGATGTATATTCTCTCGGGGGTGGCGAGATACTTGATCTGGGTGAGGAAATCGGTAATATGTTTGAACACTGCGAAATGATCTACTTATTAAAATTAACGATTGAGTAGGTGCATATACTCTTGGCAAGTTTACCAAAGAAGAGTGAGGATCTTTTAAAAGGTCATTAAATTAAGATCCAGGAAAATAAACTTATCGGAATTCTCAGCATGTTTCTCAACTTTTATAGCTTAATACCTTCTGATTTTTGCCAGGTTGAATCTTGAGATATTTTATTCATCTTCTGTTTATACGTTTCCAAAACTATCCTTTCAGTCTAATTTTTATAGCTTTTTTTAACTACTCGAATTGTCGGTATGGATAGTTATTAAATTGAGATATCAATACTAGAAGAGATCTTAAATCTCTGAATTGTGTTGGTAAATATCTGTTTAATCTAGAATATTTCGAAAATTACTTTATATTCTAAATTAATTAATCTTAAGTGAATAAAAAAATACCAAAGGTATTATATTATGGGACAACATTACACTCATTTTGAGCAAGGGTTGCAATTATCTAAGTTTTTATTGAAGAGTTTCTGGACTAAATTCCATCAATCAACTATAAACAAAGAAAAGGAGTTAATGAATTTTTGGTATAATAATTTAGCTCGGGCTCTTCACTCGTGAACTTGCCAGATAATTGCTTCCAGGCTTAATTATCTTGGGAAGATGACTGAGTATGAGAATGAAAATTACCATATTTATGATTGGCCTTTTGATCACTGCTTTGTACACAGGAGCATCAATAGGGATTGGAGATACTGGCACAACTACTAAAGAGATAATTGTCCCGCCCTATGAGCGTGATTATATGGTCTTGGATCAGGAAAGTCTGAAGCTGCTGGATGAGCAATGGAATAACACACCTGTTTTAAATTCCACTCAAAGTTCTCTTAAGATCAAAACTTATATAAGTCCAAGTTATTCGAGCTCAGACTTCTCGATTCTTAATAGCATCCCTTATATTCCATGGGAAAGGAATCAGGGCTCGTCTGGTAACTGCTGGATATGGGCAGGTACAGCTGCGCTTGAAGGGTCACACACATACTATAACGGCTACAAAGATCGTCTTTCTATTCAGTTAGTAGATTCCGGTTATCCTGAATGGACTTCGTGTTCTGGAGGATGGCCCTCTTATTTTGCATCTTTTTACAATAGCGTTGGGTACGCAGTCCCGTGGAACAATTCAAACGCTTTCTACCATGACCGGAGTTTGAGTTCGTGCGCAGGAACATCTGTATCCTTCGATTCGATAGGGAAATCACCCAGTTACCAGATTAATAGGAATATGGTAGCTTACAAGATTCAGGGTACTGATAATGATTATATCTCACAAATTAAAGCTGAGCTTAGAATGTATAATCCGGTTATTCTCTGTTATTTTGCACCTAATGAAAATGCCTGGCAAAATTATTTTGAACGAGAATGGTATAACGGTCTTTCGACAAATATTCTTGATTTTAGCCGTGAGTGGGGAGGTTCGGAGGATGCTGGTGATGAAGTTGGGCATGCAACTGTTATCGTAGGGTACCATGACGATCCATATGACCCGGCTAAAAGCTACTGGATAGTGCTAAACAGCTGGGGAACAACTAACAGTCATCCAGACGGTACATTCAGGCTGTCAATGCATCCGTCTAAAGGATATAATGCAGATTTTGACAGGGAAGGGTGGTTTACTGGAGACGAAATAGTCACGCGTTTCTTTGTGTACACTTACAATAATAATAAACAGGCTTTTGTTCAGGAACCGGCAAAACCGGTCAGTCTAAAAGTAGAATCCCTGATACCTAATTCAACAACTGGTCAAACAAGGGTAGTGTTCAAAACTACAGATTGGGGATATCCGTCTCAGTACGAATTATCCATAAACAAAAAGGTTATTTCCGGAAATTATTATCCACAAAATAAATTGCTTGATCATAATATTTATGTCGATTTAGAGCCTGGAACGTACAATCCTTCTTATCGTTCCAAAAATGGAATTGGTGGTTTTAGCGGTTCTATATATCTGGACCAACCTCTTATTATAAAAAGTTATGATCCAGAGCCTAAATTCTACTGGAGAAATCCTTCTTATTGTCCAATAATAGAAGCAGCACCTTCGCCTGAGTCTCCAGTTTCTGTTCAATTCACGGATACGTCAGCATACGGTGTGAATAAATGGCAGTGGGATTTTGGAGACGGCAATACTTCTAATGAACAAAATCCCAGACATATTTATTCCTATCCTGGAAATTATACTGTTAAGTTAACCGTATGGAATAAATGGGGAGGACCAAGGACTCTAAATCAAGTTGTTAATGCTTTTTGGTCTAAGGATTGCAGTGATCTGTTCAATATTCATATCGATTTAATCAGACCTTACTATCCACCCTGGTCAATCTGGGAAATCACGATCCCTGTAGAAGATCTGTACGAAAGAACAATTAACATCCAGACCGAAATATCTCCGGCTAAAATTGTATACACACCAGCTGGAACCCTCCAAAAAAATATTCTGGCAGGAGTAGACGAACAGTTTTATTTCCAGAAACCCATTTTAGAGGATTCTGCATATGTAAAACCTGCTTTAACTTCCGTAGATAACTCTTTCGCTGTAAAAACAAAGAAGCTTGAAACCAAAGCCATTTCAGCGAGAAATATATATATGCCAGCCAAGATCGCTATAAATAACACTTCAACGAATGTAAATTACTCTTCAATTAAAGCAAATGATTCATTGTATTATCAGGGAACTATTTTTGCAGATAGTCGGTATAACAGAACTACTTTAGGCCCACTTTTATACAATACGAAAGTTCTTACCCCAATACTTCAAATCAAACCCAAAGAGAAAGTGGAAAGCAAGTTTTCAGTCAATACCAGTGGCCTTTATCCTGGGGAGTATCAGGTTGTTGTGACATTCAGGGATTCCAGTACTAATGAAATTATTTACCAGGGTCCTGTATACTTCAATGTTCTCGAAATTCCAAATATACAGGTTACTCCTGCAGCTCTTGACTTCGGTACTTTAAATATTGGTCAGGAAAACCATAAAGAGGTAACTATAAGCAACACTGGGAATGTAAACCTGAGTTACAATATTACCATCCCTCAGGACTGCACTGCATCAAGTCTAGAGGGAACAGTTCCTGCATTTAAGAGTCAGACAATATCTCTGTCAGTAGATACAATATATGCGGCACAGGTACAGTCTTCAGGAGAACGGAGTGTTGTAATAAGAAGCAACAGCAGCACGAATGAGACAATAAATATCCCTGTGACCTATATATTGAATGCTCCATGTGCAAGCCTTGTAGAGATGAATGCTCCCACCACTCTTAATGCAGGTGAAACGTACATCCTGAATGTAACTATGCATAATGAAGGTTCAATTCCCTGGGACAATACATATACATTAGGGGTTCCCACAGTCGGAGATGCAAGTAAATTTGTGAGTACTGATGCAAATACGGTATCCAGGGTAAATCCCGGAGAAAATGCAACCTATCAGCTCACTTTGCAAGCGCCGTCTGCAACTGGTAATTACATGCTTGCTTTCGAAATGTACTACATGGATTCAAACAATGTAAAGCGCTTCTTTGGATGGCCGGTTTTCCTAGGGATCACTGTTAGGAGTTAAGCTAAGATTTTAACAGGCACAAAGACAGGAAAGATTCTGGAATCATGCTTAATCACAGTCAAAAACAATTAAACAATATAATTTTTAAACCAGTAGAAGGTGAGATAAAAAGTACGAATTGGATAGTACTAGGAGTCCGCCAGGCTTTTGTCTGGCTGGACTATTATTCATAAATTCTCGCTCTACGAAAGCTTATTTGTAAAGTTAATCAAGGTGCTGGTTTTTTGTTCTCCTCTTATTCTCTTCTTGTTGACTAATTTTATACCTTCAGAAATAGGGTATGTATTTCTTTCCGGGGTTATTTGAGTTGAATTCTTTTTTATATATAATAGTGAATTTAGTGAATTGAATATATTTCATTAAGGGTTGAAGCCTTATTGGAAATGATAATAGAGTTCCCTATCAATGTAAATAATAAAGTTCTCCACCTGCAAATATACAGGCTTTGCCGATGTCGTTCAGGGATTTGAAGGTTTTCAGAGGGCTGTTGTGTTTTTCCATAAGAGAAAATACCCTGCTAAGAAACAGGAACTGGTCAAGAAAGCTAAAAGTCTTAATATCCGTGACTTAATAATAAGAGTCCTTGAAGCTGCCCAGACCAGGAATACACAAGTACTGCCGTTCTTGACGAATGCAGAGCCAGACTCCAGCAGAGATAATTTTGCTGGGCGCGTCTATAAAAAATTAATCAAGAGTTTGGAATTTACTGATTAAATGACTTTGATTAGAGAGGGTACTCAACTATGAGTTCCCATCCTTATTTTAGTTGATTTTCAATAAAGTTAAGCCTCAGAAGGCGTACCTTCTGAGAGTTATCTCCTTTACGTTATTTTTACATAATTGGTTCTTGTCATTGTTCCACTTCCACCTGCGTTACTCGCTTTAAGGGTAATGGTATAGGTTCCAGCTTTTGAGTAAGTATGTTTTGGATCCTGGAGTGGAGAAGATGTCCCGTCTCCGAAATTCCAGTTCCAGGAAGAGGGGGTGTTTGTACTCGCATCAGTAAAACCTATAGTTATGGGTGCTTTTCCTGAGGTACGTGATGCCCAGAAGCTTACAACAGGCGGTTTTGTTGTTTTGGGTACTGTTAATGTTATGTAGTTGTATCTTGCTTTCGTCACACTTCCGCCTGCGTTGCTTGCAGTAAGCGCAACAGTATATGTTCCTTCTTTTGAGTAGGTATGTCTTGGATTCTGGAGTGTTGAATATGTTCCGTCTCCGAAATCCCAGTTCCATTCAGCAGGTTTGTTTGTACTCGCATCAGTGAAACCGATAGTTACAGGAGCTGTTCCTGAAGTTCGTGACGCCCAGAAGTATACAACCGGTTGTTTTACTGTTGTATTCGCTGTTGCTTTTATGTAATTAGATTTAGTTATCGTATTACTCCCTGCAGAGTTGCTTGCTGTAAGGGTTACAGTGTAATTTCCTGCAGTTGAGTAACTGTGTGTTGGGTTCTGTACCCTTGAGTTTGCTGTCCCGTCTCCGAAGTTCCAGTCCCATCCTGCTGGACTGTTTGTGCTCCTGTCAGTGAACTTTACTGTTAGAGGTGCATATCCTGAAGTTGTGGATGCTGAAAAAGAAGCAGCCGGGACTTTGGCAGCCTGGGTTTTGGAGATCTGGTTTCCACTAACTACTGCATTTTGAATATTTTTGATTGTGACTCCGGAAGAAGAATTCGATGTATTCACACTTATCAGGATGTTATTTTGTATTTTTACAGCACCATTTGCCAGAGAATTTCCGTCTACATACACTCCTTCCCGTTTTATGTTTGCAAAAATGTTATTCGAAATATTCAGGTTCACTCCCTTTATCAGGAACTTCTGGTATACTCCCTGAAGCGAAAGATTGCTGAAGGTGTTTTCACTTATTATTATATTCCTGCAACTTCCCTCAAACGGGAAAATAACTCCATGCATTCCGCTGTTTTGAGTATTATTTCGAATTATAAGCGTCCTGTCGGTTCCATTTCCTCCCTCATACATATTGCCTGATATACCATTGAATGTATTATTTTCGTAAATGTGCACTCCGTCAATTACAGCGCCGCGTTTGAATATTCCTCCAAATCCGCCAACAACTTCATTGTTAGAAAAAACAGACTTTTGTGTACCATCCGAGAAGGCAAAATAGTACGGAAGCTCCTGTATGAACCGATAATCAAAAAATGCATTGTAGTACAAGGTTTCGGGTGTTATTTTCGGGTATATCTTATTTCCAGTGATGACAAAATCAATAGTATCAGCATGGGCATCAATAACATTGGAGCCGAGAGTACTGTTTGCTCCTATCAGGGTATTATCGGCTATTAAAACATCTCTGTTTAAGGATTTGAGTTCGGCTGAGTTGCCTGTAATAGCATGCCTGCAATTCTCTATGTGATTATTTTTGATATTGACAAAAGCTGTGCCGCTAGCCACATTTACACCATATCCGGATCCGGGACGAAGCGAGTTGTAAATCTCATTGTTATTGACATCCACATTAAAGCAGGAATACAGACAGATAGCTCCAAAGCCACTATTGTTAAGCCAGGAATCAGTGACAGAACTATCTTTGCAATATTGCATGGCAAATCCATGATGAAGCATTGTCGAACCTGTATCCTCTATTCTTATATTTTTTATATGCATTTGAACAGGCCTGTATACTTCGATCTGTACAGTCTCGGACAGGTTGTAATCTCTAAGCAGGGCTTGATTTAAGGTGACGATATTTCCATTTACACTTTTAACGGCATAAATTTCCCCTGTCATCTGATCAGGATAATTATCAGGATAATTAAGAGGACACCACTGAACATTTTTCCAGATCTTAATCAAATCGTTCTGACGGATCTGGGAAGAGTTAGTTAAAACCACCTGCAAAGAACCTTTTTTAGCGTTAGCATACAGTTTTTTGTTTGTGACCAGTGATCCTCCGAAGTAAAAGTCATTAATTTCTTTTTCAGAGGTTCGAATATGAAAAGTCACTTTTCCTTTGCCTGTTATGTTCAGACTTTTATTTTTTTGATATATCCCTTTGGTGAGATAGTAGTCCCCTTCGTGAATAGTTATCGTATCCCCGCTTTTTGAACTATCCAGCGCTGCCTGAATGCAAGCTGCATCATTTGCATAATCAGGTGTATGAAAAAGACCCGTTGCGTCTGTCCCAGCCTGTTTGTCAATTACGATATTTGCTGCCAGAGCAGCAGGACTGCTTAAAACAAAACAAAAAAAAGCAAGAGCAAATATTATCATAAGAGCTTTTAAATTCTTCATAAGATTTTACCCCTAACCCTGTTTAATAGAGCCTATTCAAAAAGTGGTGTGATAACCAAGTTTTACATCCGGCACATCCAAAACTGGAATGATCCTCAATACAGAGACCTTTGTAACCTCAATGTGCCATTGTTGACTTTACAAAAAGCTCTAAACGGATTTTCATATGTTAATGTGAAGAAGTTCAGGGTTCCACCCTGATTAAACTCTATAATTATTTTTTCACTGATATTTACTTTACTATTTTTATTTAATTTATCAAACTAGTGTAATAAAAGACAAGCCTGCAGTTATACCGGAGAGTCTTTAAAAGAGAATTTAAGCAAAAGAAGAGTTAATGAAAATTAGTTTCAGGAGTTTAACTGCAGAAAGAGAAAAACATAAACTAGCTAATAACTTAGCACCGTATTTTTGATGAGTTTTAACTCTTATTTTCATTTGTAGTCATTAAAAAAATTGAACTCCAGAAGGCATGCCTTCTGAGAGTCATCCTATTCATTAAATTTTAATATACGCTATTTTCGTCGTTGTATTGTTACCTGCAGCATTGTTTACTCTTAAACTGACAGTAAATTTTCCTGCTTTAGTGTACCTGTGTACAGGGTTCTTTTGAGTCGAGTACGTTCTATCTCCAAAACTCCATCTCCATGAAGTCGGTGTTCCAGTACTTTTATCAGTAAAGGCGACATTCAGGGGCAATTTGCCGGAAGTGATATTGCTGGTGAAGCTTGCAACGGGTTTTTGAACGGCTGATGGCTTTTGAACAACTGATACCAATTTTATATAATTGGCTCTTGTCCTGGTCGTGCTTCCAGCTGCATTGCTTGCTGTAAGCGTTACCGTATAGTTTCCTGCTTTTGTATACGTGTGCTTCGGGTTTTTTTCCGTTGAAGAGGTCCCATCTCCAAAGTTCCAGTTCCATGCAGTAGGCATGTTTGTGCTGGCATCAGTAAAACCGATAGTAACAGGAGCTGTTCCTGAAGTTTTTGATCCCCAGAAACTTACAACAGGTTTTGTTGCATTAGTAGCTGTTCTTACACTTATGTAACTGGCTTTTGTTATCGCATTGCTGCCTGCTGCATTACTCACTGTAAGTGTTACTGTGTAATTCCCTGCTTTACTGTATGTGTGGGAAGGATTCTTTTGAGTTGAAGAGGTCCCGTCCCCGAAACTCCATTTGCATGAAGTTTGTGTTCCTGTACTATTGTCAGTAAAGTTTACTGTTAGAGGGGAGTATCCTGAAGTAGAAGATGCTGAAAAAGCAGCAACAGGAACTTTGAGTATCTGGTTTCCGCTAATTACGGCATTTTGGATATTCTTGACTATGATTCCAGACGGAGAATTCGATGTATTCACATTTATTAAGGTATTATTCTGTACTTTCACGACGCCTCCTGTGAACGAATTTCCGTCAATATATATTCCATTCAGCTTTATGTTTGCGAAAATGTTATTGGAAATGTTTAAGTTTATCCCGTTTACCGGAAACTTCTCGTACACTCCATGATATGAAAGATTGCTAAAAGTATTCCCACTTATTATTATATTCCTGGAACTTCCCTGAGCCAGGAAATAAACTCCATATGTCCCATTGTTTTGAGTATTATTTCGAATTATAAGTGTGCTATCTATCCCTTTTATTCCGCCAAGATACATAACACCTGACATACCGTTAAACGAGTTATTTTCGTAAATGTGTACCCCATCACTTAAATTTCCCCGCTTGAAAATTCCTCCGGACCCGCCAAAAATTTCATTGTTATAAAATGTAGACTTTTGTGTGCCATCTAAAAATGCACAATAATATGGGAGTTGTGGATAGATCCTGTTCCTTGTTACAGCATAATCAATAGTAACAGCATGGGCGTCAATAACTCCAGCCCCCGTCACATTTGCTCCTATCAGAGTATTATTGGCAATAAAAACATCCCTATTTAGAGATCTGAGTTCATCAGAATTGCCCGTAATAGCATGCCTGCAGTTTTCTATGTGATTATTTTCGATCTTAACAAAAGCCGAACCACTAGCAACGTTTATTCCGTATCCGCAATTAGGACGAAGGGAATTATACATCTCATTATTTTTAACACTTACATTAAAACAGGAGTACAGACAAACAGCCCCAAATCCACTATTGTTGAACCAGGAATCAGTGACAGAACTATCTTTACAGTATTGCAGAACCAGTCCGTGATGAAGCATTGTCGAACCTGTATCCTGCACCCTTATATTCTTTATATGCATTTGAATAGGTCTGTATACCTCGACCTGGGGAGTCTCTGACAGGTTATAATCTCTAAACAGGGGCTGATTTAAGGTGAGTACATTTCCATTTACACTTTTAACAACGTAAATTTCCCCAGTCATCTGACCGGGATAATCCAGAGGGCACCACTGAACATTTTTCCAGATCTTTATTAAATCGTTCTGGCTAACCTGGGAAGCGTCAGGCAAAACGACCTTCGAAGTACCTTTTTTTGCACTGGAGGACAGGTTTTGGCCTGTGACCAGCGTTCCATTGAAAAAAATTTCCTGATTTAATATTTTTAGTACTCCTCTATCAGGAGTTTGAATATCGAGTGTTACTTCTCCATCCCCTATTATGTTCAGACTTTTATTTGCCTGATATATTTCTTCTGTGATATTATAGGTCCCTGCGCGGATAGTGATTGTATCCCCGCTTTTTGAGCTATCCAGTGCTGCTTGAATGCAGGCTGAATCGGTTGCATAATCAGGCGTGTGAAAAAAACCCGGTGCAGATGTTCCAGCCTGTTTGTCAATTGCGATATTTGCTGCCAGAGCAGCAGGGCTGCTTAACACAAGACAAAAAAAAGTAAGAGTAAATACTATCATAAGAGCTTTTAAATTCTTCATAAGATATTCCCCTAAACCCTTTTTACTTAGAGCCTGGTGCATTTCTATGTACTTCTAACTTTTCCAAAATCGGTAGTGATTAATCCATTTTCATCTAATGTCCGGTGTAACAGTTAACCTCAGGCATTATCAAAACAGAGAAATTGTACTGTAATCTCTGAAATATTGTTAAAACTGTACAAATTAAACATAGTGTTTACTTTATTTATTTTCTTCTACAGTTAAGTAAATTTTAGAACCTGTTTTAAAATTCAGATTTTCTTACAGTTAGATAACTGGCAACGTTTACTTCAAAATAGGTAGTGAATTTTTCAGAAATTCAGGTGTACAGATCGATATTGCATAAGTAGCACTTTGGCCTTATTGAAGCGCTTTATTCCAATTGTAGAATTAAATTTTGTTAGCCCTGAATTTGGGTTCAGAAATTTGATTTTTTAGAAATTAGGCGAAAGATTCTGAGTATTTAGGAGAAAATCAGTTTCGGATACTTAAGCTTCGGGGTTGCTGATTAAAAAGAAATAAAGTAAGACATTATTCTCACATTAGAAAAAGTTGCCATAAATATCACAAACATGACCCAACCAGGCAATCCGCCTATATAACTCATTTTCAGTAGTTGTCTTTTGGGAACATTGGTTACAAGAAATATTAATAGTTTAAATTAATAATTAATATGAAAGGTTTTTATATTTTTGTTATAATATGCTTATATTGTGGAGAAGGGTAATATGGGGCTGCTAAGTGATTTTTTTTCAACTTTCTTGAGGTTTTGTCAAGTCTATGGAAGCTAAGGAATTTTTTCAGCTACAGTTGAACCGATAAAATGACCAGCCCTCGTAAACTTGAAAGTACAGTAAATTGTATGAAGAGGTGAAATCTTAATGAGTCACCAATTTCCTCCAAAAAGGAGAGGTCAGAAACCAAAATTCGATCATGAAAAAATCGAAGAACTCCTCAAAGCAGGTGAGAAACCTTTTAAGATTATGCTTCTGTTGGGTTGTTCTTATGGGGTTTTACGGTATGTACGAAAGAAAATGGGAAGAAAGAAAGTATAATTTTGAAAAGATATTCATTTGTATTCGGTTAAGATGCGATCTGTAAGAAAAGTGTTGCTTTTAATGCATTTTCCTGTTAACCTATTACAACTAAGTTTATTGAGTCGCTGAGTTGAAAAATATGACGAAAAGACTATTTGCATTCATTTGCACCTTCTTATTCATAATAGGTCATATGTTCAAGCGATGGAAACATATGCAAAAATCTCTTGTCTGGAGAGGATTTCTAAGCGAATCTATGTGGGTAGAGGACTATAGAAATCTATCGCTTTTCAAGAAACTGGTTTTTTGGGTGAATTATCCCTTCTCTTATGCTAAATTTTTATGGGTTGTCGTATGGGATCGTATTGACAGATTATTCTTTAGAGATTCAAGATCTACTAAAAAAGGATGGAATGCCAAAAATCCTGTAAAGCCAATAAGATGAAAAGTTATTAGTTGTGCTGAAAAAATTACTATTTTCTGGTTTTATTCATCAGAAAAGAAGGCAGTGTCCCGAAAGTTCTATAAATTCAAATTGCAGGGTGGGGAGAAAATTACCGACTAAAAAAATATCTCGGTAGTTCTCCCTACCGAAAATGTAGATAGCTTCCTGTTCTCTTATTTCACCACAGCAATACGATTCATAGGTCCTGGACTCACCGGAGAGAGAGTTGTGAGGTAATCGAACAGGGCATCTCTACAAAGAGGACCTTCTGTCCTGTTACTGGAATATAGCCTTCGACAACTCTGGCACTCTCTCTTCTTTCATCGCTCATAAGTATTCTTCATCAGGATAGCGCCAGCACTATATAAATAATGTCCGAAATTTTTCAAGTTACTTCCAGCTTGCTCTCACTTGATTTGCTTTCACTTGATTCTTCTCTTTACGATCAATTTCAAGTCGCTCAAGAAGCTGATAGCTTTCAACAGTAGCACACAACTTTATATTCAAAAAATTTAGAATTATAGAATATAGAAGAAACGCAGGTTTTTTTTCAAGTCCTCTATTAGACTTTCAATATAGTGCAGGGATAAACACATCAGGTATATCTTGAAACCGCCTAAAAAGTCTCAAATTAGATGAACTCTTGATAATGTTTGTTATTTAACCAATAAAGCTTAATTAAAAGTTCGTTAGTGATTATGTCAATTATTATTTTATAAACTTAAAAGTATTATATTTAGATCATAATCTATTGCACCAGTAGTATAAATAAAATAAGGTCAAATCAGATAACCGAATCAATGAGAATTGACACTATTAGACATCTTGAAGTTAACAGGTAAACTAAATGCAGATGATGCTTTATTATATCACTAATAAAATAATAATAGTTTACAAATTAAAATATTAATTTATTCAATTATTAAAGGTCAGGCATTTACTAAAGGTTAGGCAATTTTTGTCGCCTAAGAGAGGGAGACTAAGGGGATAATGGTAGCTAAAATGGATAAATTTCCAGCAATAAACTCGAATCCTGTGCTCAGCGTGGCAAAGGATGGAGTTATTCTTTTCTCAAATGAGGCGGGAGAGCCCTTATTGCGTGAGTGGGGCGTGAGAGCAGGAGAGAAATTGCCTCCACATATCGAAATTTTTGTTCAAAGGGCAATTTCCCGGGGGGGTATTGAAAAAATAGAAGTTAAAATAGGGAAAAGAGTATACTTTGCTGTTTTTCACCCCTTGCCTGAACAGGAATGCGTCAACATTTATAGTTTTGACATAAGTGACCGTAAAAAGCCTGAGGGGAAATTTCAGGAAAGTGAGACTCAAGAAAAGGCGAACCTTGAGCTTGCCAATATTATTGATGCTAAAGCTGTCCAGTCCCTTATGAATGATTTTTATAGGCTTGCTCATATCCCCATGGCTCTGCTTGATCTTAAGGGCAATATTCTGGTAAGTGTTGGATGGCAGGAAATTTGTACCAGATTCCACAGGGTTAATTCTGAAACCTGCAAGCACTGCTTGGAAAGCGACATAAATCTAACTGTTGACGTTGCTCCGGGAGAATTTAAGCTGTATAAATGCAAGAACAATATGTGGGATGTAGTGACCCCCATTATGGTCGAAGGGCAGCATATAGGCAATATCTTCTCAGGACAGTTCCTTTTTGATAATGAGCCTCTGGACTACGAACTTTTTCGATCTCAAGCCAGAAAATACGGCTTCAATGAAGAAGAATATCTAGCAACACTTGAAAAAGTTCCCCGGCTTAGCAGAGAAGCTGTGGATACAAGCATGGCCTTCTTCATGACCTTTGCTAATATGATCTCACAGCTAAGCTACAGCAATATCAAGCTATCTCAATCGCTGGCTGAACGTGATGCTGTGGTAGACGCACTGCGAGAGAGTGAGAAACGTGAGCGAGCTCGCTCGGATGAACTTGAAGCAGTATTGGATGCTGTACCGGTTACCGTATTTATAGCACACGACCCCCAGGCGCTTCAGATAACTGGGAACCGTCTCTCCTATGAATGGATACATATTCCTGTAGGTGCAAACTTTTCCAAATCCGCCCCTGAAGGAGAGAGGCCGGAGATTTTTAAGTTATTCAAGGACGGAATTGAACTCCAACCTGAAAAAATGCCGTCGCAGTTGTCGGCTAAAGGCATAGAGATAAACGACTGCGAGCTGGATATCGTATCTGCTGACGGCGAAATGCGGCATGTTTTGGGCAACTCCAGACCCTTGCGTGACGAGCAGGGCAACCCGCGCGGATCTATTTCTGCATTCATAGATATTACCGAACGCAAGAAGGCTGAGGAAGTTATAAGATCATCAAACCTTTATAATCGCAGCCTTATCGAAGCTAGCCTTGATCCCTTAGTAACCATTGGGCCAGACGGAAAAATAACTGATGTCAATAACTCCACAGAAACAGTTACCGGCTGTTCCAGAGACGAACTTATAGGCTCTGACTTCTCAGACTATTTCACAGAGCCTGAAAAAGCCAGAGAAGGCTATCAACGTGTTTTCAAGGAAGGGCTGGTGCGTGATTATTCACTCGAAATTCAACATGAAGATGGGCATATAACTCCAGTTTTATACAATGCTTCAGTTTATAGAGACGAAACAGGTAAGGTTATTGGGGTTTTTGCTGCTGCACGTGATATTACTGCGATTAAAAAGGCAGAGGAGAAAATTCAGAAGCTAGCGAATGCTGTAGAGTCTTCTGATGATGCAATTTTAACCAAGTCTCTTGATGGTATTATTACCAGCTGGAATAATGGGGCAGAGAAAGTTTATGGATATTTGGAAAAAGAAGTTCTGGGAAAAAACATATCCATACTTGAACCAGACAATATGAAAGGAGAAACAAAGCATTTAATTGAAAAGATTGAACAGGGAGAAAGGGTTCAGCACCACGAAACTTTGCGGATGAAAAAGGATGGAACAATAATAAATGTTGCAGTTACTTTTTCTCCGGTTTTTGGCGCTTCTGGAAAGCTTATAGCTATCTCTACTATCGCCAGAGATATTACTGAGAATAAAAAGGCAGAAGAAGCTCTGAGATTGTCAAATCTTTATAATCGCAGTCTTATTGAAGCCAGCCTTGACCCTCTTGTGACCATCGGGCTTGATGGTAAAATTACGGATGTGAATGGTGCTACAGAACAGGTTACAGGATATTCCAGAAATGATTTAATTGGGACTGATTTTTCAGATTACTTTACTGAGCCTGAGAAAGCCCGTGAAGGCTATCTGCAAGTATTCATGAATGGCGAAGTCAGGGATTACCCTCTTGAGATTCAACATAAAGATGGACGCATAACTCCTGTTCTGTATAATGCTTCGGTTTATAAAGACGAAACAGGTAAGGTTATTGGGGTTTTTGCTGCTGCACGTGATATTACTGAACGCAAAAAAGCTCAAGAAGCTGTAAAAAAAGTACATGACAATTTAGAAAAACTGGTTGAAGAACGTACGGCAGAGCTTGAAAGGGCTTATATCTCATTGAAAGAAAGTGAAAAAGGCCTAGCTGAAGCTCAAGAAATGGCTCATATTGGGAATTGGGAATGGGATATTGAGGCTAATAAAGCACACTGGTCTGAGGAAATGTATCGTATTTTCAGACGGGACCCTCAAGAATTAGCACCAGCTTATAACGAATATTTGAGTTATGTACACCCGGAAGATCGAGACTATATGGATACTGCCCTTAAGAAAGCTTCAAAAGGAAAACCTCACAGTATTGAATATAGGATTGCAGCTTATAACGAATATTTGAGTTATGTACACCCGGAAGATCGAGACTATATGGATACTGCCCTTAAGAAAGCTTCAAAAGGAAAACCTCACAGTATTGAATATAGGATTGTCCTGGCTAATGGGGAAGAGCGTGCAGTCCATATGCAATCTGAAGTTATTTTTGATGAAACAAACATCCCTATTCGAATGAAAGGGATAATTCAGGACGTTACTGAGCGTAAAAGAACTGAAGAAAATCTTCAGACACTGGCAAGTATTGTAGAATCATCACATGATGCTATCTTAACTTTGTCTCTTGATGGTATTATTACAAGCTGGAACAGAGGAGCAGAGCAGATTTATGGTTATTCAATTGAAGAGATTCTCGGAAAAAACGCATCAATGCTCGCACCGTGTAATCTTAGAGATGAAATAAAAAAGTTAATTGACAGGATCAGACAGGGAATAAAGATCAAGAACTACGAAACTATGAGGTTAAAAAAGGACGGTACATTAATAAATGTTTCATTAACTTTCTCACCGATTTTTGATTCTCTTGGAAAGCTGATTGCCATCTCGGCCATTGCCAGAGATATTACTGAACGAATCAAAGCGGAAAAATCCCTGGCGAAAGCTGAAGATGCCAGAAAGAAAGAAGTTCATCACAGAATCAAGAACAACTTACAGGTGATCTCCTCCTTGCTGGATCTTCAGGCTGATAAGTTCAACGATACGAAAGTTGTTGAAGCTTTCAGGGAAAGCCAGAATAGGGTTATATCTATGGCTCTCATCCACGAAGAACTCTATAAAGAGGAAGGGACTAATACACTGGATTTTTCGGCATACCTTGAAAAGTTAGCTGATACTCTTCTTCATACTTATGAAGTTAGTAGCAAAAATATCCACATGAAAATGGATCTGGAAGAAAATGTGTCGTTTGATATGGATACTGCAGTCCCATTAGGAATGATTGTCAATGAGCTTGTTTCCAATTCCTTCAAGCATGCATTTACAGGGAGAGATAGAGGGGAGATTCGAATTAAACTTGGCAGGGAAGAGTCCACAGAATTTGAAAGCGAAGAGTGTGAAAGTACTGGTTTTATCCTGAAAATTTCAGATAATGGAATAGGTATTCCTGAAAATCTTAATATTGAAGAGCTTGATAGTCTTGGATTTCAGCTTGTGACTTCCCTTGTAGAACAATTAGATGGGGAACTTGAAGTGAAAAGGAATAATGGGACTGAATTTACTATCAGGTTTACAGTAACAGAAAAAAATAATCAGGCATCAAATCCAGCAATATAAAAGAATAAAGTCAGACATACTGCCGCCTAAGAGGGAACTGAGGGGAAAATGAAAGATAAAATGGATCAATCTCCAGCTATAAACTCGAATCCTGTGCTCAGTGTTAAAAAGGATGGTACTGTTCTTTACTCCAATAAGGCAGGTGAGCTCTTACTGCATGATTGGGGTGTAGAAATCGGAGAAAGATTGCCATCGAGTATCATAGATCCTGTTCAAAGAGTGATTTCTCGGAATAGCCCGGAAAAAATGGAAGTTAAAGTGGGAAAAAGTGTATATCTGGTCGTTTTTCACCCCTTATCCTTACAAGAATGCGTAAACATATCTGGATTCGATATAACTGCCCAGAAAGAGCTTGAAGAAAAGCCTCCAGAGAGCAAAGAAATATATCAAGAGCTCTTCAATTTGATTGAACAGGCTGTACAGATTGGCGAAATCGTCTTTGATGAACAAGGTCAGCCTATCGACAATATCATTCTTGATGTAAATCTCGCGTATGAGAAGCTCTCAGGTTTCAGGCGAGAAGAGGTTATAGGTCGGAGTTTCAAAGAGAGATTCCCTATAGTCGAGCAAACATGGCTGGATCGCTACGGAGAAGTTGTTCGAACAGGTATGGGAATGCACTTCGAAGAGCAAAACGCTTCTCTTGACAGATGGTTTGAAGTATTTGCAAGCCCGCTGGGAGGTAATCGTTTCATCGCGGTCTTTAGCGACATCACAAAGCACAAGCAGACAGAAGAGACACTGCAGGAGAGTAAGGCGAGGGTCGACAGTATCTTCAAGAGCTCACCTGTCGGTATCGGCGTTGTGGTTGGCCGTATCATAAAGGAAGCCAGCGAGCGGCTCTGCGATATGACAGGCTACCCACGCGAGGAGCTGCTTGGCAGGAACGCTCTGATGCTGTACCCGACGACGGAGGAATACGAGCGCGCAGGTCGGGTCAAGTACCGCATGATCGCGGAGCACAGCACGGGTCACGTGGAGACCCGCTGGCGGCGCAAGGATGGCTCCATTGTTGATATCCTCCTGAGCTCGTCACCTCTCATTCCGGGCGACTTATCCGGAGAAATAACGTTCACCGCCCTGGACATCACCGAGCGCAAACGGGCCGAGGAAGAGGTTCAGAGCACCAGTAACATGCTCCAGCTAATCATGAATAACATTCCTCAGGGTATCTTCTGGAAAGACCGCAACTCTAGATACATGGGGTGCAATAAAGTCTTCGCGAAAGACACCGGAGTGGGATCTCCTGAGAACATAGTCGGGAAAACCGACTATGACCTACCCTGGTCACCTGAGCAGACCGACTGGTTCCGAGAGTACGACCGCAGGATCATGGAGAATGACACTCCCGAGTACCGCATCGTTGAGCCTCTGCAGGAGGTTGATGGGAAACTGGCGTGGGTCGAGACCAACAAGGTACCCCTGCACGACGCTAAAGGTAACGTCATAGGTATCCTCGGCACCTACGAAGACATTACCGAGCGCAAAAAAGCGGAAGAAGCTCTCAGATTATCAAATCTTTATAATCGGAGCCTTATTGAAGCCAGCCTGGACCCTTTAGTAACCATTGGGCGTAATGGCAAGATTATGGATGTAAATGGTGCTACAGAACAGGTTACCGGATATTCCAGAAACGAGTTAATAGGGACTGATTTTTCAGATTACTTTACTGAGCCTGAGAGAGCCCGTGCAGGCTATAAACATGTATTCACAGATGATGAGGTCCGGGATTATCCTCTAGAGATTCAACATAAGGATGGACATATAACTCCGGTTTTGTACAATGCTTCAGTTTATAGAGACGAGAATGGTGAGGTTATTGGGGTTTTTGCCGCTGCGCGTGATATTACTGAACTTAAGAAAACAGAAGAAGCCCTTAAAAAAGCACACGACAGTTTAGAAGAAAAAGTTAAAGAGCGTACATCAGAGCTCGAAAAGGCTTATATCTCGTTAAAAGAAAGTGAAGAACATCTTTCTGACTCTCAAAAAATAGCTCACATTGGAAATTGGGAATGGAACATTGTGACTAATGAGGAATACTGGTCTGATGAAGTTTATCGTATTTTTGGGCTTGACCCACAATTTGGGCTAAACCACATCACATTTTTAAATTGTATACATCCAGATGATTTAGGTGATGTAAATAATGCTATTAACGAGGCATTAAACGGAAAGCCGTATAACATTGATTATAGAATCATCTTACCTGACGGAAAAGAGCGTGTAATCTATTCTGAAGGCGGTGTTTTTTTTGATGAGAAAAATACACCCATCCGAATGAGAGGAATATTTCAGGATATCACTGAGCGCAAAAAGGCAGAAGAAAGTCTGGCGAACGTTGAGATTATCCGTAAAAAGGAAATCCACCACAGGATAAAGAATAACCTTCAGGTAATTTCCTCATTGTTGGATCTTCAGGCTGAACAGTTCAGAAACAGAGAAAACATTAAGGATTCAGAAGTTCTGGAAGCCTTCAGGGAAAGCCAGGACAGAGTAGCTTCAATTGCTCTGATCCATGAAGAACTTCATGAGGGAAAAGAAACCGATGAATTGAATTTTTCCCAGTATCTTGAGAGGCTTGTCGAGAATCTCTTCCAGACATACAGATTTGGAAATATCAATATCAGCTTGAATCTGGACCTGGAAGAAAACGTATTTTTTGATATGGATATTGCTGTCCCATTAGGAATGATTGTCAACGAACTTGTTTCCAACTCCTTAAAACATGCATTTATAGGCAGAGATAGAGGGGAAATTCAAATAAAACTTCACAGGGAAGAATCTACAGAATTTGAATGCGAAGACTTCAAGACTACCAGTACCAGTTTCACTCTGACCGTGTCAGACAACGGCGTAGGCATTCCTGAAGATCTTGATATTGAAGACCTTGCTAGTCTTGGCGTGCAGCTGGTAACTTCCCTTGTAGATCAGTTAGATGGAGAATTTGAACTGAAAGTGAACAATGGCACAGAATTCATTATGCGATTTAAAGTGATAAAGTGATAGAAAAAGATAATCTGGCTCAAGTCGGCTTAAGATCACAGGAAAATGGATAAAAAAAATTAGTGCGAGAGGTGCGATTCGAACGCCGAACTCCTACGAGACAGGATCTGAATCTGGAGCCTTTGATCGGGCTGGGCAATTCTTGCATGTTGGCTTGTTTACTGTTAAATAAAGTATAATCCTCTGTGCAAAACTCTGAAAAACATATAGACCTGTTTAGCTCATCTAAGCCTTTTGTTTTCCTTTTGTTTTAAAGTGATTCCACCTTTTGCATATTAACTCATCCAAAAAAAAATTGTTTTATTTTTTGAACCTTCTTTGAAGGAGGTTATCAGGCATAAAAAAATGTAATATGGACTTATTCCAATAAATATTACAGATAATATATTTATCACATCGTTTCTATATAAAAAAGCCTATATATAAGTATCAAATCATAATATTTGCTTTTGTGAATGATTAAAACTGATAAAGTTTGAATGCTTAGATAAAGCAAAAATATTGTGGTAGATTTTGACTCTTTATCCATGACCAGAGAAGAATATGAGAAATGGTAGTATAGATCAGAAATCGCAGGGGAGCGAAAATCTCTACAGGATGATATTCGATCATAGCATGGATGGTATTATCCTGACCGATCCAGGAGATGAAGGGAAAATCCTATCAGCTAATCCAGCAGCTTGCCGTATGCTCGGATGGACGGAAGAAGAGCTTGTTGGCAAAGAACGCGATGCAATTTTAGATCTGCAAGAACTGACGCTATCAGCTTTATTAGATGAACTTACTCACTCTGGATCAGCAAGAGCTCAGCTTACTTACAGGCGCAAGGATGGAACTACATTCCCCGGAGAGGTAAGCACGGCCTTCTTTACGGATAGCAACGGAGAGCCTCGAACAGTTTCTATCATCCGAGATATCACTGATCGCAAGCAGACTGTAGAGGCACTGCTAGAGAGCGAGAACCGATACAGGGCAATATTTGATAATAGTCTTGATGGTATTTTTGTTACAATTCCGGATGGAACAATTCTTGCAGCCAATCAAGCCGCTTGCCAGATGTTTGGGATGACAGAAGAGGAGCTTATTTGGGCTGGAAGAAATGGTACTGTGGATACGTCTGATCCAAGGCTCAAGTCTGTTCTGGATGAGAGAGCCAGGACCGGCAGGTTCAAGGGAGAACTCAACCACAAGCGGAAAGATGGTACTATCTTCCCAAGTGAGATATCGAGTACATTATTCAAAGATAAAAATGGCCTTACAAAAGTTGTCATGGTTATCAGGGATATCTCTGAGCGAAAGAAGGCTGAAAAGACATTGCAGGAGAGCGAGGAGAGGTTCCGTTCAGCTTTCGATGATAGTGCAGTCGCCATGGCACTGGTTGATCCAGATGCTCGTATCTCGAGGGTTAATGATACCTTCTGCCAGATGCTTGGATTCGAAAAATCCGAAATTGAAGGCCATACATTTCTTGATTTTACTTATCCGGACGACATAGAACCAAGCATATTGGCTCATAAAGCGGCCATAAATAGTGAGAAGCCTTTTTTGCGGATTGAGAAGCGGTATATCCGTAAGGATGGACGAGTGATTTGGTGCGACGTGAGTTCGTCTCCAGCACTCGATTCTAAAGGCTGTCCCATCTATACGGTCGTTCATATCCACGACATCACCGAGCGCAAGCGAGCCGAAGAGACATTGGCTTTCGAGCGATCGCAGCTTTTGTCCATTTTCGATGGAATGGACGATGTGGTGTACGTGACTGATCCGTACACCTACGAGGTGCTGTACGCGAATAAGGCGATGAAGGATAAGTTCGGTGGTGAACTCGTGGGAGGGATTTGCTACCGGGAGTTCCAGCAAAGGGATTCTCCCTGCGATTTCTGCACTAATCCTATTATTTTTAAGGAGAGGGATAAGCTCTACCAGTGGGAGTATTACAACCCCACTGTGGATAGGTACTTCATGATCATGGACCGGATCATCAAATGGCCGGACGGCCGGGATGTGCGGTTAGAAATCGCCAAGGATATTACCGAGCGGAAGAGGACCGAGGAGGCATTACGCGAGAGCGAGGCCAAGTATCGCGACGTGTTCGAAACGGTGCAGGAGGTCTTCTACATCGATCAGCTCATCTACGATGGACAGGGTAATGTCGTCGACTGGATTTTCGAGGACTTCAACCCGGCTGGATTCGAGCTTCTCGGTCTGAAGGATATTGATGAGGCCAAAGGTAAAAGGGGATCAGAAGTGCTCGGCCGTGAAGTAGCTTCATTTTATCTTCCCATGATCGAGAAGGCTCGACGATCAAGCAAGGCGGTCACGTTCCAATATCACAGCCCTTACGTGGACAGGGAATTCCTTACATCGTATATTGTTCGTGGTGACCGCCTGATCTCTGCCCAGATGGATGTCACAGAGCTCAAGAAGATAGAAGCAGCACTGCGTGAAAGCGAGGAAAGACTACGCCTTTTGGGCGATAACCTACCGGACAGCGCGGTATATCAGTATATCCATGAGCCAGACGGCAGTATCCGTTTCTTATACTTCAGCGCAGGTCTAGAGAAGCTTAACGGCATCAAAGTATCAGATGTGCTTCGCGACCCGGGCACTCTGCACCGGCAAATGCCGCCTGATTATTTCGAACGACTTGTCGAAGCTGAGGCACTCAGTGCCCGCGAGATGTCTGACTTTGACATGGAAACACCTATGCGGCTGCCCGATGGCCAGATGCGCTGGATGCGCTTGCACTCCCGTCCTCGCCGACTGCCTGATGGCCGAACGGTATGGGATGGTGTGCAAACCGACGTCACCGAGCTTAAACGGGCTGAAGAGATGTTGCACGAGACTGAATTGAGTCTTAAGGTTGCCGAAGCTGTCGAGTCTGAACGACAGCGGTTCTTTGATGTGCTGGAGACACTGCCGGTAATGATATGCCTGTTAACACTTGACCATAACATTGCTTTTGCCAATCGCAGTTTCCGTGAAAAGTTCGGCGAGTCAGAAGGTCGGCACTGTTATGAACATTGTTTTGGGAGTACCCAGCCTTGTGAGTTCTGTGAATCATACAAAGTGCTTGAAACCGATCAGCCCTATCATTGGGAAGTTACCCTCCCAGAAGGAAGCGTAATTGATGCCTATAGTTTCCCTTTTACTGATGTTGATGGTTCTCCCATGATCCTCAAGATGGACATTGACGTTACCGAGAGAAAACAAGCAGAAGAAAAACTTCGGGATAGTGAGGAAAAGTACCGAAATATTGTCGAGACAGCAAACGAAATTATACTCATAACTGACAAAGAATCCATAGTCATTTACGTTAACAAGAAAATGGTAGACATGCTTGGGTATACTCTGGAAGAATTTATTGGTAACCCGATATGGAACTTCATCAGTGAAGAATGTAAACCTATTGTCAAAAAGAACCTGGAAAAGAGGATGCAGGGAATAAGTGAGAGTTATGAATTAAAATTAATACGAAAAGATGGCTCATCCCTTTGGACATTTCTAAATGCTAAACCTCTTTTTGATAAGGAAGGCAAGTATATAGGCGCTATGAGTATGTTAACCGACATCACCAAGCGAAAAGAAGCTGAAGAAGCTCTCACTATTATCGAAACTGCCCGTAAAAAGGAAATCCATCACAGAATTAAGAACAACCTGCAGGTAATCTCTTCCCTTCTCGACCTTCAGGCTGAACAGTTCAGAGACCGAGACAATATTAAGGATTCGGAAGTCTTGGAAGCCTTCAGGGAAAGCCAGGATAGAGTGATATCCATGGCTCTTATCCATGAAGAATTATACAAAGGTGGAGGCTTTGAAACACTAAACTTTTCACCGTATATTAAGGAACTTGTTGAGAATCTTTTCAATACATACAGGCTTGGAGATATTGACATCAGCTTAAATATGGATCTTGAAGAGAATGTTTTCTTTGATATGGATACTGCTGTCCCGTTAGGAATGATTGTCAATGAACTTGTTTCCAATTCCTTCAAACATGCATTTATAGGCAGAGACAGAGGAGAAATTCAAATAAGACTTCACAGGGAAAAATCCACAGAATTTGAAAGCGAAAACCGTAAGATCACCAACTTCACTCTAACCGTGTCAGACAACGGCGTAGGCATTCCTGAAAATCTTGATATTGAGGATCTCGGTAGTCTTGGCATGCAACTGGTAGCTTCCCTTGTAGATCAGTTGGATGGAGAATTTGAACTGAAAAGGAACAACTGCACAGAATTCACTATGAGATTTAAAGTGATAAAGTGATAGAAAAAGATAATCTGGCTCAAGTCGGCTTAAGATCACAGGAAAATAGATTAAAAGAATTGGTGCGAGAGGTGCGATTCGAACGCACGAACTCCTACAAGAATGGACTCTGAATGATATCCATTAAGCTCACGGGAAAAGGTGATCTCAGGTTTACATCTTGGAGATTATTGGTTCATGGCACGTTGAGAATTCTCCCGATAGAATGCTGCTCTTGTTTTTTATATTTTGAATTACTGCATAGGTTTTACCACGAAACCTATGCATACAAAACGAAGCTAATTCTAAAGCCAATTTTACAGAAGATTTGTAACACTACCAGACTATATGCACAGATTTAAAGTTTTTTGAAAAATTTTGAAGAAATGTATAAAATCGTTATCTTTAGAGTCTGTTTATCTGTCCTAATTGTGAAAATTACATTTAGATATGTGTTCTCTTCGATTAGGGTACACTTTAATGTAACATGGAAAGATTTACGGAAATCTTTCATAATTCCCCATAGTAGCAGCTAAAAATCAATTATCTGGAAACATCAGCCTGTCGTAAGGCTTTCGTTCTCGGAGCAGAGAACAATCTTACCGAGGTCGAGATTGTAGTCTACTGGAAAGCTAGTTCTCAAATCTAGTAGTTGTGTTTACTCTGAAATATTGTGGTTCCGGTAGTTATGATTAAGGTTCTTTTTTGGTAAATGCAAACAGAACTCTTAAAAGATAGGTTTAAATCTTTAAACTGTCTCAATATCTTTTTGATGTCTATTTGATTTTGCTGGCATCTTATTGGTTTATAAAAAGATAAAAGGAGATATAATGAAAATTAAAGAAAAGTCACGTTCAAAATTTCTAGAATTAGTATTTCTGATTTTATTTTTAATTTGTATTTCGTCTACTGCTTTAGCATCTACCACACCGGTAAGTAATTCGGCTAGTGATAAGACAGCTGAACCATACACATTTGTTACAAAATGGGGCTCTTATGGCAGTGAAGATGGACAATTTAGTTATCCATTTGGTGTTGCTATAGATTCCTCAGGCAATGTTTATGTTGCCGATGCGGGTAATAATCGCATTCAGGAGTTCAACAGTGCCGGCAATTTCATCGGCAGATGGGGATTTTCTGGCAGCGAAGACGGTCAATTTAATTATCCAATAGGCGTTGCTGTGGATTCATCGGGCAACGTTTATGTTGCTGATTACTATAATCATCGTATTCAGAAGTTTAACTGGAATGTGATGATTATAACCCCCAAATGGGGTTCTTATGGCAGTGAAGATGGACAATTTAGTAATCCAGTTGGTGTTGCTGTAGACTCTTCAGGCAACGTTTATGTTGCTGATTATGGGAATAATCGCATTCAAAAATTCGACAATAATGGAGCATTCATAACGAAATGGGGCTCTTATGGCAGTGAAGATGGACAATTTAGTTATCCACTTACTGTTGCTGTAGACTCTTCAGGCAACGTTTATGTTGCTGATTATGGGAATAATCGCATTCAAAAATTCGACAATAATGGAGCATTCATAACCAAATGGGGCTCTTATGGCAGTGAAGATGGGCAATTTAGTTATCCAGTTGGTGTTACTGTAGACTCTTCAGGCAACGTTTATGTTGCTGATTATGGGAATAATCGCATTCAAAAATTCGACAATAATGGAGCATTCATAACGAAATGGGGCTCTTATGGCAGTGAAGATGGACAATTTAGTTATCCAGTTGGTGTTGCTGTAGACTCTTCAGGCAACGTTTATGTTGCTGATTCTGGGAATAATCGCATTCAAAAATTCGCTCAAATAGAAACACCTGGACCGATTTACAATCCTGAAAACGGCCACTACTATAATGTAATCTTTGCACCAGGCATTACTTGGGAGGACGCGAATAATGCAGCTCAATCTTCATCTTATTCAGGTATGAATGGACATCTGGCTACAATAACCTCTCAGGATGAAAATGACTTCATTATTAACAATGTAGCTGATGATAACTGTTGGTGGTTAGGGGGTTTCCAACCAGATGACACTCCAGATAGTATGGAGCCAGATGGCAACTGGCACTGGGTAACAGGAGAAAAGTGGGATTATACCAATTGGCCAATTGGTAGACCTGATAATGCTTTGAGCGGTCAAAACAAGCTTACTCTTTGGTCGGAGAAGAGTTGGGACGATGCTTCCACAAATGACCGGGATCATATAATCGGTTACATTATAGAGTATGAAGAGGAAACACCTGAACCTTCTGCACCTATCTACAATCCTGAAAATGGTCACTACTATGAAGTGAAAAGTGTGCCAGAAGGCATTACCTGGGAAGATGCAAAAAATGCAGCTCAATCTTCATCTTATTCAGGTATGAATGGGCATCTGGCTACAATAACCTCTCAGAATGAAAATGAATTTATTGTTAACAACTTCAACATGCATCCAAATTACAATTGGTTAGGTGGCTTCCAGCCAGATGGCAGTGCAGAGCCAGACAGTGGTTGGCAGTGGGTAACGGGGGAACCGTGGGATTATACCAATTGGAACTCAGGAGAACCTAATGACATAGGTGATGTAGGAGAAGACAGGCTTCATATTTATGCCAATGGATTCTGGAATGATGCTGCTGATGCTTCTACAATACAAAATGGTTACATTGTAGAGTATGAACCACCTGAACATCCTGCACCAATTTACAATCCTGAAAATGGCCATTACTATGAAGTGAAAAATATGCCAGAAGGCATTTCTTGGGAAGACGCAAATAATGCGGCTGAATCCTTGTCATATTTGGGTATGAAAGGGCATCTGGCTACAGTAACTTCTCAAAATGAAAACGAATTTATTGTTAACAGTTTGCATCCAAATTACCATTGGTTAGGTGGCTTCCAGCCAGATGGCAGTGCAGAGCCCAGTGGTGGCTGGCAGTGGGTAACTGGCGAACCGTGGGATTATACCAATTGGGATTCACCGGAACCTAATGAATATGGTAACAGTGGAGAAGACAGGCTTCAGATTTATGCCAATGGGTATTGGAACGATATTCCATCATACTACCTACTAGGTGGTTACATTATAGAGTACGAAGGAATAACACCTGAACCTTCTGCACCAACTTACAATCCTGAAAATGGTCACTACTATGAAATGAAAAATGTGCCAGAAGGTATTACCTGGGAGGATGCGAAAGATGCAGCTCAATCTTTATCTTATTCAGGTATGAATGGACATCTGGCTACTATCACTTCTGAATATGAAAATGAATTTATTGTTAACAATTTGAATCCAAATTACCATTGGTTAGGTGGCTTCCAGCCAGACGGCAGTGCAGAACCCGATGGTGGATGGCAGTGGATAACAGAGGAACCGTGGGATTATACCAATTGGGATTCACCGGAACCTAATGAATATGGTAATAGTGGAGAAGACAGGCTTCAGATTTATGCCAATGGGTATTGGAACGATATTTCTCATACTGCACTAAACACGGGTGGTTACATTGTAGAGTATGAAACTCCTACACCAGCAAGGGAAATTACGGTAGGTAATAATTCTGAAGCTGATTTCATATCAATTCAGGAAGCGGTAAATAATT
>CAZLNG010000028.1:0-39968 GCA_964560735.1 uncultured Methanosarcinales archaeon
GTAATCCTTCAATCTACGAGAATAGAGTAGTATGGGAAGATTGGCGAAATGGAAATTTTGACATCTACATGGGAATTCTAGCTTCAACATCGCCGACTGCAAACTTTTCTGCAAATCCTGAATCTGGGAATCCTCCTCTATCTGTCCAGTTTACAGATCTATCAGAATATGCAGTTTCGATAAGCTGGGATTTTGAAAATGATGGAATCGTAGATTCTACTGACAAAAATCCAGTATATGTGTATACAAGACCAGGAAATTATACCGTCAACTTGACCTCAAACAATGAAAACGGAATAGACTCAAAGACAAGTGAGATAAAAGTTAGAAGTATTTCTCCCACAACGCAATATGCTTTTATTACAAATTACTACAGCAATAACGTCTCTGTAATTGATACAACTACAGACACTGTTACAGCAACAGTAGATATGGGTGAATATCCTTACGGAATTGCAGTTAGTCAGGATGGAACAAAAGTATATGTGGTGAATCGTGAGAGTCAATTGGTTGGTACTTCCATTGTGGGCACCGTCTCTGTAATTGATGTATCTACTAACAAGGTTACAGCTACAGTAAACGTAGGAGTTCTTCCTTTGGGAGTTGCAGTTACACCTGACGGGTCAAAAGTTTATGTAGCAAACTGGGGAAGTAATAATGTCTCTGTAATTAACACAGCAACAAATACTGTTACAGCTAGTGTGAGTGTAGGAAGCCATCCTGTTGGAGTTGCAGTAAATCCAGAAGGAACAAAGGTATATGTGACGGATAGAGGCACTCTCGATATTTTCAGCAATACTGTCTCTGTGATCGACACAACTACAAATAATGTTACAGCAACGGTGGTTGTAGGATCGAATCCTTCAGGAATAGCAGTAAATCCAGAAGGAACAGCAGTATTCGTGGCGAATGCGGACAGCTTCAATGTTTCTAAAATTGATACGATCACAAATAATGTTACAGCTTCAGTTGATGTAGAAGCAATTCCTTTAGGAGTTGCAATCACTCCAGATGGAAAAAAGGTATATGTGACAAACTACGGCACCACTACTGTATCTGTAATTGACACAGCTACAAACACTGTTATAGCCATCATAGACTTAGGTACCAATCCTGAAGGGATCGCAGTCAATCCTGATGGAAACAAGGTATATGTGGCTAATCCCGATAACGATACTGTTTCTGTGATTGATACTGTCACAGATACTGTTGTAGCTACAGTAAATGTCGGCGATACGCCTGTTGCTTTCGGTCAATTCATAAGTTCTGTCCCTATAACAGAAATGCTCCCTGTGGCTGTTCCCAGTGCGAATGTAACCAGTGGCTATATTCCTCTTTGCGTCCAGTTCACTGACCTTTCCCAGAGCATTACTTCAAGGAGCTGGGACATATGCAACGATGGAACTATTGAGTCCACAGATGCAAACTTCATTTCTGAGTTTAAGTCCGAAGGAACTTATCCAGTGAAACTTACAGTAAGTAATGAAAACGGCACTTCTTCTCAAGTGATCACAATAAATGCACAGAAAAAGAGCATTAGCGATGGTAGCAGTGGAGGAAGTAGCAGTGATGGCGGTTCTCCAGAGCCTGCAAAGAATGTTAAAGTAAAGGAACTTTGTCAGGTCTTCATTACAAGTGGAAGGAACGTGAATTTTGAATTTACAAAGAATGCAACTGTTATTGTAAATTTGAACTTTGATTCAAAGAAGACTGTTGGCAAGACAACAACTATTGTTGAAATGCTTAAAAACAAGTCCATGCTTACTCCGGAGACACCCGGAGGCGAAGTCTACAACTACCTCAATATCTGGGTTGGAAACGGTGGTTATGGAAGTGATGAAGATAATCTCGAAAACGCCGTCATAAATTTCAGAGTTGAAAAGTCCTGGGTGAAAGATAGAGGTATCGACCAGAATTCAATTGTCCTGAACAGGTACAATGAAAAGAAATGGAATGAACTTCCAACCACCTTCCTCAGTGAAGACGACAAATACCTATATTTCAAAGCAGAATCTCCTAGATTCTCTCCGTTTGCAATAACTGGCGAAGCAACAAAAGAAACTGAAATACAGCCTGAAGTAGATATTAATAAAAGCAATGGATGTACAGCAGAAAACGTTGAACAGACCGAGAATAAGGAAAATACAACCACTTCTGATGAGAAAAGAATGATTACTCCGGGATTTGGACTTTTTTATGGGATAACTGGTCTGTCTGTAATATCCCTGTATAGAAAAAGATAAATAGAATTTAATCGGAGATCAGATCTTAAAAGAACTTCCTTATGATCTAATCTCCAGTAAAGGCTCGATGACATAATTTATACTGTCTGAAATCAGGCAGTAATTTCCTTATTAAGGATATAAGCGACCATTCCGGGATTAATTTTCCTCTCCTTTGAGATCTTAGCCTCAATTTCCTCAGTTGACTTGCCTTCTATTTTCATTTCTTTTATTTTTTCAATCACTGAGACTGGAACGGTATAATATTCATTTATGTCTTTTCTATGTCCCCAGACATCCCCTTCAAGCAGCTGGATTCTCTGCATTTCAAGGAACATTTGAATTGACTTTGAGAATGTAGCCTTGTAAGATTTCGGTAATTGAATTACCTCAATTTTAGGGCAAGTTTCAACAAGTCCGAAAATGTCCTTGTTTGAAGGCCTGAAGGCCATATGTACTAATTTTTCATTTGGATTCAGTGTAATAATTTCTTCCCTTGAACTAACTACTCTTATTTTCATTTTTTACCCCACTTTTAATTTATTTAGACTTTTTTTAAGATGAAATAAAAAAACTAATTATATATAACTATCTTATTGATCTAATATTATTTAGATAGTATTCCAAAGACAATGATTTATTTATATCTTTTAATTTTATCTCTGAGTTCAGAATGAAGGCTAAGAGCAGCTTTCTGTATTTTTCTTCCTATTTAGACTCAAAAATAGAAGTTGATAAGTAACAATGATTAGAAGCTATTTTACTTATTGATTTATATAAATTCATTTTTTCTATTTCTATGAATATTTGAAGTTAGCTAGAAATAGTGGACTATATTTGCACGAGAAAAGAATTCACATTATATTTTATTAAAGACGTATTAAAAATTTGAGCTTTACATAATTGTGCAGATCTTTCAAGAATAACCGCTATGTCGTGAGAAAAATGAGTACTAAACACAAAATCCTTTTAACAGCTCTGACTGTTGTGTGCCTAATCTCTATATCATCAGTTGCTATGGCAGCAAAACCAACTGCTAATTTCAAAGCAAACACAGTCTCTGGAGTTATGCCATTAAAAGTTACATTTAGTGACCTGAGTACTGGCAGTCCTACTTCATGGTTATGGAATTTCGGTGACGGAGTAACATCCTCTACTCGGAATGCAAGCCATACTTATCAGAAGGCAGGGATTTATACCGTAAAACTCACAGTGAAGAACTCATCCGGTAGTAATACCGCAACCAAAGCAAATTATATCACAGTGAAAACTCCAGACACAATTCCAGTTGTCATTTTTACAGCGAATAAAACATCTGGTACTGCACCGCTAACTGTTAAATTCACGGATCAAAGTACAAATAATCCAACTTCAGTTAGATGGTATTTCGGTGATGGTACTGATTCATCTACTCGAAATGCTACACATACTTACACAAAGCCTGGAATGTATAATGTTAAGCTTGTCGCGAGTAATTCTGCAGGTAGTGGATCGCAACTCAAAACCTATTTTATAAATGTTGAAGATGTAACATCACATAAACCCATCGCTAATTTCAACGCAATTGACACAACAGGTAAAGCACCATATAAGGTATATTTCTCTGATTTAAGTTCAGGGAATCCAACATCGTGGTATTGGGATTTCGGAGACGGAACAACATCATCAATACAGAATGCAGGGCACACCTTCACAAAAGCCGGAAAATATACTGTATCTTTGACGGTAAAGAATGCTGCAGGTAGCAACACTGCAAAAAAGACCAGTTATATCACCGTAACAAAGTAATGTGGCGATTTCGCCACTTCAATTTTTTACTATTCTTTTTTGAATGAAAATATAAAATTATAAATGTATCGAATTTCAAGGTGAGGAAAACTCTATTTTACTCGATTGTTTCTATTTTCTCTTTCTTGACGAAAGGTTTACTGATTTTTTCAGGCATCCATTGAGGCCTATTTTCGGGGGCTTTTACAACTTGTTTCCATGCTTTAAAAACGTGAACCTTCTTTGTCCCACGTTCCCTGAGACGGATAATATCTGGTTTTGATTTAGTTCCTGTGCCCCGATTTGCAGCTTTCAGGGCAGCCTGTCTAGGCTGTTTTCCAGTGAAAACACCGTGCTCATTGCCTTCTACATCTCGCAAAACAAAATTTCTCATGTCAGACATTAGGATCATCTCGCAAAATATGTTATTAGAGACTGATTATATTGAAAGTATATATAATCTTTCTTATAATGTTGGCAACAGTTATTGGTTTAGTTTCAATAAAATATTAAGTCAGCTTGCTACAGGGATGGAAAATTTCCTCGAGAATTATTGTTAATAATCTCTTTGTATTTGGCTACGTTTTCACTTTAAATGGAACCCTTAATTTCGGAAAAAATAGACGGTCTGTTTAATTTAACTTGCCCACTATCCAATTTGTAAATAATTTGAATTTTAAGACAACCTCTAAGAGAATATGCTGATTACAATCGACAAAAAGAGCATACCTTTCAGGTATCTCAAGCTGAAAAAAGAAGCTACTAAGCTTGCAAGTATCCCAATTTGCCTATGCAATCTAGACAATTTTGGATTTTATCTTTGTTTAAAATATATTATCTAAGGGGCTTAGCACGTTATCTGTAATAACCTTATATGCTTCAAAGGTTATGTTAAAGATCCGGCTCTTATGTACGAACCTGATTCGATTGTTTGACTGAAAAAACTTGGCTTAAAAATAACTACTACCTTAATTACTTGACAAATTTCTCGTTTTGCTTTTTAAAGGATTTTTGGTGTGGGAGGAGGAAGTGTGATTGTGCTTACAAGGCTGGCGCCTTCGAGTAGACTGTGATACCAGGGCTATTTACTGGAAAAAATAGTAAGAAAGCTGTTTTTAATCAAGTATAAAGGCTCTGTATGAGCTGTAAATTTATCCTATGGATTTGGCATGAAGACGTCCCTCTGCTTGCAGTTGCGTGTGCCAGCGCAGCTTTGATTTTGGCTTAAAGACCTAAAGAAGCCAGAAAAATCGGAATTAAGAACAGAAGTGAACTAGGTTATCTGAAGAAAAAAAGCGAGAGAAGGGAAGTTAAACTGACTTTTCGGCGGATGTCTTCAAAAAAAATAACATTTTTCTTGTTATCGTTTTTGGAGAATTATTCGAAAATTTGCATTTATTATCTCAACTGAAGCTTAGGAAAATAGCTAATGGAAGTTTTCAATGAAGGCAAAATGTCGAAAATTTTGGAGAATTTCAAAAAATTTGTTTTAGTAAACATGGTTGTTTTCAGAAAAAACGATAGCAAGAAAAATTGTGAAAGTTGAAAGGACATCTGCGGAAAGTCGGGTTAAAGTTTAATAAGCCAGTGATGAAAAATAATTCTAAAATATAATAGATCTAAAGAACATGAAATTCTTCGAATTACAGGCACAAAAATATGAAAGTACTTGAAAGAACTATCATGTCAAAGAAAAAAAGGAGATATAAAAGGCAAAAAAATTGTCTTAAAAAGATTATTTTCAGGCAATTGCCCTTAACTTTTCTAATCCTTCATCAATTTTAACCTGAGCTTCTTCAATGATCTTTATAAGCTCTAGCTTTTTTGGAATTTCCTTTTCTTCGATATTCGGTTTTACCGCTTGTATGGCAGGCCTAAGTCCAGATGTGCCCACATGGAATGTTACGATCTGGCCGGGTGCTGAGATGTTGGAGATGATCAGGCCGGACTCCGAGCCGTCCCACAAGTTGGAGGAGGGCAGAGTGGAATGGCTTATGGCCGTGGCCGCTGTCTCTTTGAAGAGATCTGTCTCGTCTCCCCTATTCCTGTTTGTTTCAAGGTCTAGATGTCCGTCGGCCTGAAGCAATCCGCACTGATAATGATTGGTGGGAGTTCCTCCCTGCCACTCGTTGGACCCCAGTATATCACAATGATATACGGCCAGACCGCTGGAAGGTATATCTTTATCAAGGCCCAACTGAGATCGGTTCTCAATCAAGAAAAATTCATTGGGTTCCCTGCTCTGAAAGATCAGGACCGTGTTGTAGTTTCCATGCTCTGCCTTGTACTCGCCGGGTTTGTCCAGGCGCACCACATTGTCGCACCAGTCCACAAGATAGCGCAAATAAGCACATACCGGGGACGGTGTCCTTCCATTATCGTTATGGTTTCCCGCGCTCATGAGGCAGTAATCGCCGAGGCCTGAGCTCTTTTCGGCATCGCCATCTCTAGTGCCGTAGTCATAGATATCTGGCCAGCGGCAGAGCATATGGCCGTTCTCATGGCAGAATGTGCCTATGCTCAAGTCCTCTTTGCTCCGGCCAAGGCTGGAAAGCATATAGAAATGGGTCTTCATGCTACCACGCATGAGCTCCAAGTAGTAATTATGGGGCCATAGCTCTCCTATGTACTGGGTCTGGCCTGCATAGAGGAAGTTGATAGCATCCACTATTCCCACATCATTAGAGTCGAATTCCTTTAGATTTACGCCGCTGGCTATTGCCAGGTCCAGGGCCTCTTCGACCAAGAGATGGTCAGCATAGTATTGCCGGTTCTTGCTCAAGGTTACCGGCCCGACCACCACATTGGTGTAATTCAGCTTTCCTCCAGACATGAGCCGGAAGTACTCTCGGGCGGAGCAGAAATTGCCATTCTCGGTGTAATTTTCTCCGTTGAGTATATTATCCAGATCTTCCCGGGTGACAGTACTTTTCACATCTTTAAACTGGACCATAATGGTCAATCCTTTAATGTCTCCCTCGGATACTCTGCGACCTTCAAGAAGGCCCTTATTGGCTCCAAAGGTCCTTAAGTTGTCAATGGGTTTGTTTGGCGGGGCCGGTGGTATCATCTTAGCATACTTGGTCCCGAACTTGGCATTTCTTACCTGTTCGGACTCCTTGAAATGTCGCCAAATCTTCTCAGGTGGAGTATGGCTTAAGTCCACTCCGCTGGAGACGAATTCGCCTTTGAACAAATATGCGTAGCAGAACCGCCCTAAATCGATATTATAAACCACGGTATACCCGTCAAGGGTTTCGTAGCGGGAATAGAATTCATCACCAAAAACTCTAAGCTTTACATCAGGTCCCTTCTCCTGAGAGAAGGTGAGTATCTCCCCAATTATTGCACTCATATTCAACCATTCACCTGGCATTGGCTTTAATACATTTTTGATAAAATATTCTATAAACCGTTTAATTTTATCTCATGAGAGATAATTTGGCTTTGTAGAAACCCTCTGAAATAATGGATCTCTATTAATTTGAACTGAATAACCCGACACATTTTTGTCCATCGATTTCCAGCCTCTTGCGGCTGATTTAAATAAGTTTTCTACAGATAGGTTTTCTACAAAGTCGCTTTAACGATGGCTTTTTATTCAGTTGGTTAATATAAACCGATATTGGCTCTTCACTATTTCGAGTGGGTAACTTCTATTCATTTCCTGAATGTAAAGTAGTATATATAAAATTTAGAAACATCTGTTGTTGGAAATTACATTCAGGCTCGATGTTTCTCTTTTTGGTCTGGCTACTTTCTAATAAGCAATTATCTTCAACTCATACAAAACAGCGAAGAATCCCTTCATTTTATTAGATACATAATATAAAATATCTAATATAAAATATCTCAAGAAATTATACTTAGAATCTATTTTCGTGTCAAGAATTCCTTTTCTCTGTTCAATCATTTTGTCAAGGATTCTAAAGCTTTTTTACTTGCGTGGGGAAAATGTATTTATTACGGCAATTGTTGCAACAGGATTTACGAGTTCTTACGCAGGTTATTATTATTCTCAGAACAGGGAAGCTTCGAAAAAGAATTTTGAAAACTTCAATATTAATAGACACGAAAAAGAAGGTAATATTAGGATGGAAAATTAATCAGAAAACGGATCATGAAATCAAATATGCAACTGCTCTCATAAGACAATTAAATAGGACGAGAAAATCACAATGTTATGTGATGGATAAAGGGCATGATTCCGAAAAAATTCATGCTCTAATTGGAGAATAAACCAAAATAGACTCAATTATACCTTTAAGGCAGAGAAAAAGGAAGGAAGTCGGGGGGAATATAGAAAACAATTGCATTTGGTCTTTGACAAAATTAAATACAATCAAAGGGATATCAGAGATAACATTCTTTGCAGTGAAAAGAAAGTTTGGAGAAACAATTAGGGTAAGAAAGTTCCATAATCAAGGAAAGAAGATCAAATTTAAACTGATAATGTACAAAATAAACAAAAAAGTTGTAGAAATAAATTGCATCAAATTAAGGATTCACAGAGCCGATATTTATATATTAATTAGCATAATAGGTTTGATGGAAATGAATGATGCTAATCGATCTCTATATGGCAGCTAACGCCGGGAGAATCTTTTTTCGGCCTTTTGCATACGCATTTTATCTGATTCTTCTAGATGCTTTTCAAGTCCAGGTGGCGGATTAAGGCTTAAATCAACTCCGCTAGAGACGAAACGGCCATCTTTTAGCCGGGCATATGTGAATTTTCCTAAAATTTCATCGTAGATTACGGTATATCCTTCTTCTGTTTCGTAGCGAGCGTAGAATTCATCTCCAAAGACTCTCAGCCTTACCTCAGGACCGTTTTCTTGATGGAAGCTCAGTAATTCTCCAAATATAGCGGTCATCTCTTATCCCTCCATGGCATCCCGAAAAATACTAATATATTACATTAGAAGTATTTGCAAATAAATCTTTTCCATCCCTGATAATGGATGTGTCTCTTGGATTGCTTACCATCTTTTTTGATAAAATCTTAAAAATATAAAATCATTTTAAGAACACTAACTCTGAGATAAATGTCTTCATTATTCAATGATATAATAGAGGTTTCATGGAGCCTTGAAACTTGAAGAATTAGAATTACCAAAAGATGCATTCTGGAACAGCTACTATTGAAGCAAAATTCAGAATCGGAGTCAGGCTGTTTGGGTGTGAAAAGAATGAACAAAATGAAAAAAAGTTTCAAAGAGAAAATATTTCATGATAAAACACCCAATATTATTTTGCTATTTTAATTTCTTTTATTACAGTTGTATCTCGTATTCAGGTGACCACTATTTTACTTCAACTTCGAATTTGTTTTGTTGTACTTGCTCCTTACATAGCACTAAAATTGAATTGGAATTTACCTAATATTGAACCTTTTGCATCGTCTGCTGTTGTATCGTGTATTTGACTTTCAAATGTTTTTGAATCTGCGAAATCGTTTCAGGATATAACACCCTACATTCCGCAGTATTTTGTTGAAAATCACTATTTCCACTGATAGCGTTTTTGAAACATCTTAAAATAATCTAAAATCAAATGAAGCTCGGTGAAAATTGAATGCTATCGTTTTTTTGCCTCCAAATTCATATATATTCACCTTTATATTCCTGCACAAAAGTCCAATAAATTTACGTTAAATTGAAAATAGACAGCAGTAAAAATTGTGAAAAACCCAAATTTTACTGCGGAAAGTAGGTAACACGAAATAATTTTGGGATAAAACAATAAAAAGAACTCATAAAGCTATAAATAAATATAACAGTAATTGCCAGTTTTCTCTGCCGTTTGGTGAAATGACTTTAATGTTTATTACAGGTATTTTTTACATGTGTTATAAACTTATAAACTGGCCAAAAGCAGTAGGATATGTTCCCACATTTACCGTAGCTGTAACAGTGTTTGTGGCTGTATCAATTACAAAAACGGTAAGTTATGCGTAAATATAACATATAATTAATATATATGAAACTTAAAAAGTGAAGTGATTACAGGATAAAAATATCTTAAAGGGTGGAAATGTTTCACTTTTCTAACATCTTGTTACATAGTTAAAGTTTCTGGATGCCTGAAATTATAGAGTCCTCTTATTCTAGCAATACTCAATTTTTTTGTTTTTATTGTCAACTCTCTTTCAGAGTATTATTAAGTATAATTGTTTCGAAATGATTATTATTTATTGCATATTATATAGAAAATGAAATTTATTTTTTAATTGTAGTTCTTACAGTGAAAATAGCAGTTCATAAGTTAAAAGATGCCTTTTGCATGACCAGTAGGTAGTAAGAAGAAAGATCCGTCTAGCTCGACATTGTTAACCTATGTTTTGTATGCCGATCTACCTCCACCAGGTAATCCTGTACGCATAATTCTGATAGGCAGATTGAGAATCGATTAAGGATTATAGCTAGTACCGTTAGTATGGCGAGCCAAGTAATTATTAGAAAACAGAAAATTAGCAAAAGTTCAGGATAAAGGAGTAAAAGTATGTCTTTAATTGACACTGTAACCGGTTTGTTCGACAGGAACGCAAAGAAGTACATGTATGCATCAATTGATTTTAGCCATGTAAAGGATGCCAATTTTAGCGCAGAACCACTGGTAGGAGGCAAGAATTACTTCAGACTATGGCTTAGTGAAATGTGCCTTGCTAAAGATCGAGAATGGTTTAGAAGCTGGTATCCGATTGTTCACTCAATAGTTAGTATCCAGTTTGGAAATCAGGAGGTTAATCTCCCTTATGTTGCAGGTTCTTTAAATCTTTCAGATGTAGATTCCAGTAACCTGGACCGAGTGATTCGACTAAACCATCCCATGACCGCACTGATGCCCTTCAATGGGGGAATTGTCGAAGTTACCGCTGGAATACTGGCAATGCAAGGAGAGGATTTTCTTAATCGATTTATTAAAGTAATGGGAGATTTTTCAAATATACTGGTTGTGCCACAGTTATCTGCAGCTCTTAGTGTAGCTGAACCTATTGCTAAAGGAGTTGAAGAACTCCTCGGTGTGACCAATGGCGATCTGCATTTAGGTTTGCATCAGGCGTTTGTTGGAGGAGAAGGCGGTGGAGCAAATACCTTGAAAGCTGGATATATAGCTGCGATATTGGCGGAGGAAAACGAGCTGGACGCCAGTAAGTTGTGGGTCGTGAACGACAGGCTCCGCTATGGGACTAATGCTAATGACAGCAGGCTCTTAGAGGGACGCACTTACATGTTGTTCAGGATAGAAAATCGTGAGCAAAGGGATGACATGGATAGACTCACGAATATAAGAGGACCTTTCGATGAAGCCATAAATGCCCTGATGAGTGGAGAAGAAGAACGATCAAAAACTTTATTGAACACATCTCTTGCAGCTGCTCTGACTTCAAATGATCTTACCAAAGCGGATAGACGAAGAGTAATTCAAGCCTTAAGGGATGAGTACAAAGAAGTTGAGGATATTTGGAGGCAAACACGTGGAGAACTAACACGTGGAGATAATAGAGAAATTGACGAAGTTCATGATTTTAATAGGGCAATGCAACGAGCTATGCCGGTAGAAAAAGCCTTTGCTCTCGAGGAACCAACCTTTGAGGAAGTATTCGGTAAATCTGAGTTATAATGAATGAAAATGACAATTACAGTATACACACTCCTGATGAATCAAAAGTAAAAAGGTTCTATAGACCGAATTAATGATCCCTATTGAAAATGCCGAAAAGCTCTACAGAGAGTTTCCTGGGGAGATGAAAATCCTTTGAAAGAGGGGAAGAGTTACCGCTATAAAGACGAAAATTTCGATCTTCGGAGGCTTAAAGAAGATTTGATAGGCTTAGCTATCAGGGGTTATATCCTTTACAACGCTATAATAGACAAGTTCACTGGTAGTCGAAACAAATCCTACGAGTTAGCTCGATTGATGCTTAACCCAGGCATGGTGCAGATCGCTATCAAAAATTCACCTACCCAGATTCTCCCCGCAGCTCTATTTTATGATTACCCTCTTGACACTCAAGCACGTTCTCTTGATGATTATGAACTATGTGAAGCTTTTGTAAGCGCACTTCAGAACAGTGCTCCTTTAGAGGAGTCATCTTGTTTCAAAGGGGCTTGTCCTCATTCTAAGCCTGATGAGCCCGATGGCTTTATCTGCCCAAGTGGATTTTGGGGTTACAGACATAGCTTAGGATTGCCAGTATCCGTAGCTAACGGTGTCGATGTTCCTCCAGAAATCATTTTAAATGGAGATCTTCAAATGGTAGTGGGGGTCGCCACTAATCTCGATCGGCTTAACGAGCATATGAAGAAGCTGCAAAAGATCAGGCCTGATATCAGTTGGCATTGCTCAGCTAACCGCAAGGAGATTATTAATCAACTTAAAGACCTGAAATCGCATTTAGTCTATTTCTATTGCCACGGAGGACTTACTACTACCAATGTTCCCTACCTTCAGGTAGGAAAGGGCAACGATTACATAGATGGATCAAATCTGCGCGCATATCATATTATTTGGGATAATCCCCAGCCCCTCGTTTTCATTAATGGTTGCGAAACTACTGCTCTGGACCCGGAAAAGGTAATCAATCTGATTCAAGATTTCATTACCACGGGCGGCGCAGGCGTAATTGGAACTGAGATTACTATCTTTGAGCCTCTTGAATGTAATTTCGCAGAGACATGCTTGAAATACTTCTTTGCTGGCGGAAACTCAATAGGAGATTCGGTACGAATGGCGAGGTTGAAACTGCTTAAAGAGGGTAATCCTCTTGGTCTAATCTATACACCATTCGTTCTTCCCAGCCTTCACATAAAAGAGTAAAATACGAAATGATTGTTTACATTGGGATTGCTAAACGAGATAAAATGAGATTTAGGTCAGAGTGCATCAATATTAGTGCATTTTACATCATACTGTAATTCCTCTAATGTTGTACATGATAAATTTCGAGAATAGTAGAGAGCGGATTATTTGAGAAAAATATAGAAAGCTTGTCTTCTGGAGTATGATATGAAATCTTGCGCTCAGATATGGCCGTTAATTCGCACTCAATTGAATAAGTCAGCTGGTCAATGGCAGATTCGCATATACCAAACTCTCTTCAAAATAAGGTAGGCTGAACCGTTAGCCACACGCTGATGCTTCAAAGTCTTTCTCTTTAGCACGCTCCTTTTGTTCAGAAATCCTTACTACTACCAGCTATATGCTTATAACAAAAATTAAGTGGTAGGTTTGCAGGGATTTGAAGGATCTCTAACATCTACGTGCAGATCATTCTCCATCGTTCCAGTTGTAATTAGATTTGTAGCTATATTAAAGTAGACATTTGCTCTACCTTCTGCAAAATGTATTAATTCATCTTCTGATTCTTCGCCAACTAATATAGAAATAATATATTTCTCGGATGCTTGATTCTCAATACACATGTTTCCAATCACATTAGCATAGTAAGCACAATTTTTGGAGATATGAATGTATACATGTCTTACGTAAATTTTTTTCTGTTCAGAGCCCATTGTGAGCGTGCAATGGTTGTTGCTGAAAATTGTATCCAGGGCTTCTATATTTATCAAATAGACTCGATTATCTTTGAGATTAGTAGCGCTACTATCGCAGACATTGTCGGTGAAAATAATTCGGCTTTCGGGCGATAAGATCTTTATTGTTTTGCTTGTCCCTTCTTCTGCTTTAATATCGCTTGCATCCATAATATTGAATTGTGATGTAAAATGATTCTCATGGACCCTTATCAATCTTCCTTTTGATCTTATTTCAAGGGAAGGTCTGTTTATCGTACTAATCTTATTGCTGGCAATGATAAATTCGTTAATTATAATATTTCCATCTAGTTCTTCCTTTTTAGCTACTAATCCTTCTATCCTTATTCCTGCAGCAGCAGAGAACTCACTAGAGATAAGAGTGGTACCTATCTGGTTGCCTGTAATTTTTAGATTCGCTGAGTCTCTCACATCTATACCAATAATTGATGTATTTTTTCTCTCTAAAGTTATATCTATCCTATTATCTTGGATATTCAAGTAATCCGATTGATAGACTACTAATCCTGTCCCAGTCCCATGATCACCTTCTCCATAATCAACACTTATTTCATTATTCTGGATATTCAAGTAACCTGATTTATAAAATATTAATCCTGTCCCATTATTAACAAATATAACATTATTCTGGACATTCAAATTTGTGTCGTCAGATATTACTTTTACTCCATCCATATAATTATCCCGGACATTTATTAAGCCTCGTGAATTCTCAAATTTTAATACTATCTCTCTTTTCTTATAATTATAAATAGAATTATTCTGAAAATTTAAACCAGAGTTCTCAAATCTTATTTTAATATCCTCTTCCTCATCGTTGGATCTAAAATAAAAATCATTGTTCTGAATATGCAGACTTGAGGAAGTAAATTCTAATCCTGTTTCATAAATATCGAAAAAATTGGATTCTATGACAGCTCCATAGCATTGATTCATTTTAAAATTCTGACCATTAGCCTGCGAGAATTCATTCCTTATCAGTGAGAAATCAGCCACAAGATCAATATACACACTTCCTGAAATATTCGCGTTTTGTATATGAATATCTTTGCATAAGGCATTTTCATCATGGTCAATCGAACCTTCAATACTCACACTTCCCAAAATATCCATGTTTTCTATAACTAAATTTTCACAATCTATTATCTCGATATTCGCGAAGAGTTTGATACCAAGAGTGTACCCGCGTATCACTATTTTATTGTGATCTTTTATCAAAAGATGCTCGATCTTAAACTCCCCGGGAAGCAGACAGATAGTGCTCCCGTCTTTTAACTCATCAAGCGCCTGCTTAAGTTCATCTGAATTACTTACAAATACACAGCACCCCCCTCCTCCTCCGAGTTCCCCACATAATAATAAGTTAAGCGCTTCCTGAACAGTTTTCACGTTTGCATTGTTTGGGCAAGAAGGTGTATACGCCACCTGACTAGCCACGCTGAGATTGGCATTAAAACGGATAGAAGATGCATTTATCGGTCTATGGCAGGCATCAAGGAGTCTTGCTTCCACAAGTTGACGAGGTGGAATATTCGGGTTACTTGGGTCTAGGGCGCCTAGTTTCCATTTACATTCAGCCACACCTGCGAGGTCAGTTTTGACGATCAGAGGAGTAATACTGACAGGATTATCCGCGGATAGTTTTCCTCCTCCATCTATAACTTTGAACCAAACCAGTGCTCCTTTTATTGGGTGATTTCCATTGGTTACACCAACCTGTAGACTCCCAGGAAGCTCTTCGCCTGGCATGGCTTCCTGTCCATCACCGCAGACATGGAAGAAACTGGTAAGCTCGGTTACAGCAGAGAAAAGCTTGCGGCAGTCACTGACTATTGTCCATTTGCTATTATCCTGCTTAAGCACTGCTAGGAGACAATAATGGTGCACTATCCCTTCCGGTGGTTGGGGCAACGAATTGTTTGATCCGTCTAGCGGCCATTCAATATTCCCGGTTACAGTGCGAGCCGGAATTAGCCAGTAATCGCTAGCTTTGAGCCTGGTACCTGAAAACCTGATATAGATTCCGTTTTCAAGTTCAATAGAATCAGATGATGTTGGAGGGACTGGAATAGCGTCACTTTGCTGGTCCCAGCGTCGGATCCTGGGGTGGATTTTAAAATCATCTCCGGAAATAGCTTGGCTCAGAGTAATAATTCGTCCTGTAAGATCGAGATTTTCGGTAATCTGCACAAGTGGTCTTGCAGGTTTCTCAATTAATTCTGTAGTATCGTCCAGTACTTCAACCCAATCACCTGCCTTTAATGAAAACGTTTTATCTCTTCCAAGCTGCTTAACTTTCAATTTGTTGGTAGGATTGTTACTAGAATCAGTTATAAATTCTTCAATTGGGAATACTACAGAACCATTATCACGCGACCATTTGAACCTTGCCTTGCTTCGCTCTCCTCCTTCATGTATCTCCACACGATAGAGCTGATTTTCGAGCCCTCGGTAACCCACGCTTGGAGAAATAATGCAAGGGTTCTTGGTTGGAGTCTCCTGGTTTGTAAAGGCAGAGAGCTGACAATTGCTTTTATCAATTAAATTCTTCCATTCATCCTTTATTGCCTGACAATCAATTTGGCCATTTTTTTCTGGTGGCTCCTTATATTTCTCCAATTTCTCAAGTTTCACCTGCCAGACCGTTTTAGTCCTTGTAGCAGTATCCGGGCCCCCCAGGGCGACTTCACGAATCTGTGGATCTTCTATACATGTGATATGACGCTGCCAAACATCCATGTATGCAAGGTATATGCCCTGATCTTTGGGCAATGAGTACCCTGGGAGGTCATCTTGATTAGTAATATAATTGTCAGTTTTCTTGAAACTCTCACACAGAATTCCATCTACATATATCCTGCCAGGAGAGATGGTCAGGTCGTCAGAAGTGGTCCCGATTTTAAATCCGCCACCGTCCTTACTCCAGGGTACACCACAGGGACCAATAATATCAAGAGTCTCTGTCTCGATGCGGTATGAATTTATATCCATCTGCTCATTCCAATCCGCGTCAAGCTGGACACGTCCCTGCTGCATGCGGACGCTGCTGTAATGTTTATCAGGTTTAAATGTGGATCTCGTGAAATCGCCTTTCAAATTAATACCTCCCCATTAAGTCACATAAAAAATACCGGCTTCAAGCCCGACGCGCAAGTACTCCTCCAGACTGGCACCCAGGTTTGCTTCCCTTTTGGGCTGCTGTAAATGATGGAAAACACCCATCTCTGCCTCATCATCAGCACCTTTGCTGATCTCTTCAGGGCACTGCAAAAATAGTTGGACATAACCTGGTTGGCCGTAACGCAAGTCTGTAAAGCTGGGTTTCAACCATACTGATACATCTTTTTCAAGCTGTCCCCTTATCTTTTCCTCAAGTTCTTTAAACTCTTGAGGGATAATTCCTGAATTCTTCGCCAATGCTGCATCAAGCTCTTTTTTTAGGATGGTCTGTATCGCAGTATTAGGCTGGCAATAATACTGGCGAGGAACCTCTGAGCCTTTTGGGAAATAACAAAAACGCATACACCCTTCCTGTTTTCTCTCTGCAACTACTTTCCCTGTAAAAATACTGTTGCTACCGAGCTTGACCGATCGTACTGAAACACTTCCCAGAATAGTGCTCTCTTCTATGATGACTGAAGAACCTTTGACGGCAAAACCATCCAATCCGTCTATAATACTGTCTCGGATAGTCAAAAGATTCGTACTTTTTAGATCAAGACTTCCTGTGATAGACCTATCAATCGTGACTTCAAGATGCGAATTTACTTCTTTGACGACAATCGATGCCTTTCCCTTGAATTTTGATGTGCCATCTGTATTTAGATCAATTCCCGGCACAAGTGTGGAATGAAAAATTTGCAAATTCCCCAAGTCGCCATCCAGGATCTTTACACTGTTGCCGACGATTAGTAGACCATCTATTATCATTCGTCCTCCTACTTGGTCTTTTGGAGCAGTCTCTCCTTTAATTGTAAGAGCTTCGTGCAGGAAAAGAACAGGTCGCTCCTCATTAGCAGCCCTTATTTCAAGCGTTATACCGGCTGGTAGGGTGAACTCAAGTTTTGTATTTTCATCATATACCTGGCTGTCTTTTATGCAAAATACGGCATTCGGACGGTTATCAGCCTTCCATGAAGAGATCGCATCCTTAATAGTTTTTATATCGAGTGATTTAGCAATATTGTATTGCTTGACTTTTTCCCTTGTCTGTCGGGCAGCAGTATTGCGGTAGTAAAAACCTCCGCCTACCTCGCTGCTAAAGCCATAATAATAAGAAACCTGCACCTTCGATGGATTGTTCAAAAATTCAATCCTTCCAAGGACAGGGTCAACTGCGACCTTTCCAGGCGGTGTATTGCGATTCCAATCGCTGAGATCACAGGGAACAACCTCGTCAGGCATGATATCCCTGCCATCTGCGTTGATATACAGGCTTTTATCCCTGCCGTAATACGATTCCTTCGAGGTAAAAAAGGCCCTGCAGCGTATTGGTGTCGGCACGTTTAACTCTCCTGCGAGATGAGTGATTTCCTGCTCGGTCTGAGGATGATTGAAAAGCTGGATATCATTGCCGAGCTGGCTGAAGCTAAACCGTCCATTGCCATGAGAGAGCGCTGGCGCCCGTCTTACAGGGTATGCTTGCAAGCGCCACAGGTATATGCCTACATTTGGAATATTATATCTCCCCCGCCTGTTTTCAATATGGCGTACTTCTGCTGTATGGGCGATTGTATCAAAAGGAGTGTCCAAGAGCTCTAATTTTTCAGTATTGCGTACATCAGGCGAACGGTGGTTATCCAGCCTTGTATGGTTGAGATGCTGTGTAGTATCAAGCAGTTTGAAAAATTCTACCACTCTTGCATCCCAGCCTGTTGTATCATGTGCCAGTTGCTCAAGCATTGTCGCAGTACCTTTGCGGCGGCGGTAACTCAGTGCATTGGCGACCCGCGCTCGCTGGCTGAATGCGGCTTTTTCACTGATCGGGTGAAGGTTTCTGACTCCCAGCAGGTCGCCGATATAGGGAACGACCCACTCATCACAGGTCTCTATGAACCAGTTATCGTAGAGCCGGGCAATATCCTCCTCCACGACCTGTGCCTGCTCTGCAAGGATTGAGAGAAATTCCTTTAACACTTCTCCCCTTTCTTCATCCCTTATCCGGTAGATTGCTGGCAGTAACTGGTAAAATTTGTCTGCATCGTAACTCAAAGTACCATCTCCATGAGTTCGATTCCTTCGGGATTTAGTGTAAGGAGGGCAGCAGGCAAGAGAAGCCCTTTATTCTGGCGTGCGCGGCTGGCTTCCAGATATGCATTCAGGCCAGGAGGTTCGCCTTTCAGGTACAGGGTATCAAGATCGACGGCTTTGACCCCTTCAACCCTCTGCATTACTGCAAGCACCTCGCTTTCAGTAACAGCCTGCCCGAAACTGCGCTGCTTGAATGAGAATGCCTGCTTCAAGGCCTCCTTAACGGCAGCCATAACCTTTTCCTTAATGTACCTGCTGTCGACCAGCACGCTTGCAGACAGATTGAAGAAGAGAGGATTAAAAGAATCTATTAGGAACTTCTGCACAGGGTCCTTGGCTACTTCAATACCAAGCACGAGGTTTTTATAAAGATGTGATGTTTTATCAACCTTGTAAAATTCGGATATTCTATCAACTTTTCCCGCACTCGCTGAGGCTACTGTGATGTGTACAAAGCGCATCTCGCCGTCCCATAACCATGAAGCCTGGGCCTTTCCAATGCCTGCAAATGCGCGGGTAAAATCCTCAAAATCCTGAAGTGATACTATGCGGTCAAGCGTGAGCACCTTCTGGGGAGCGTTCTGTTTTACCTGATCGCGGGACTCAGGGTCTGCTGCCCCTGTAGGAGCAAGCGGATTAATTACTCCTCTTACACCCAGGGGACGCGTAATCAAGAGGCTTAGCTGCTCTGCTCTGACCATTCCTTCCGTTCCAGAACCTGTCCTGAAAGTAGCTGTAATATTTTCCTGTCCTGTAGGTATCCTTGCGCCGCTTTTACCATCACCAAAAGTGAGCGTGCTCGTGCCTTCATCGTCCATACGTGTAATATAGCCCCTTACCCGCTCATCCAGTCCGTATAAGGAAGGCACTTCCCGCCACCTTACATCGTTTATTCTAACCTCAATAGTACTCTCCGCACCGTTTGGGGTTGGAGCCGAAATATAGGTGACGGGTTGCTTTTTAAGTGTAAAACGCTGGTTCGCATGGGCACCGTTGCCACTGCCCAGCACTTCATGGACCGTTTCACCATGAGTAGCACGGGCGACATTGGCAAATATTTTTACAGTGAAGGGATCATAACTGTTCTGCATCGCTTTTTCAAGTACAAGGATAGTTCTCTCCCTGTTACCTGGAATACCATCCGGCAAGGCAAACTTATTTCCAATATTGGTTTCTGTGACATTCGTACTCACTGCCCATGTATACTTGAAATTTACTGTTTTGAGGACAGTCTCTGAAAATATCCTATCGATATAAGTTACAAAAAGAGGTACATTGGTCTCGCCTGTAATACTTTTTTCAACATGCGTATATACATTGCCCTCTTCCACCTCTGCCTCATCTTTCTTAATTCCATCCTTTATGAGTGCCAGCTGTACTTTTATTCTAGAGTCTGTTTTTGTATCAGAATCGTTTACCGTTATTATTTTCTGTACTGCTAATCTCCATCCCCCACCTATATCCCATGCTCCGCCTTCATTGACCGTCTTTTCATCTCTTGCATCTTGCTCTAAAACCAGCTTGACAAGCTTGTTTACCTTTCCACCCAGAGCTACATAAGATTCACCGTTCCAGCCCACTACTTGATAGTAACCATTCTCAAAAGCCTCCCCTTTGCCTGTTCCTTTAAGGCCTCTTTCTTCAACTTGTAATACGTCATACGCGTCGCCTTCGAAGATTTTTTCAACAACCTTAAGCCTCTTTGGAAGGGCATTTTCAAATATCCCGTCAAGCACTGCCACTTCACTTATAACCGGATCCTGCGGGGCTGCCGGCTCAAGCTGAATACTTCCTTCAGGAGCAGTTACAGAACCTGTGAAACCATTCCTGTCCATCAACTTCCAGAGGATTTTATCCTCGCCCTTAACAGGAGGCTCCAAAACCTGGAGCACATCATCAGGTCGCAGGGGAGTCTTCTTCTCTCCATCCTCCGAAATAAGTTCAAGTCCCGCAGCCTCAGGGGTAACCAGTGCAGTTTTTCGCTTGCCGCTGATTATAAGGAATCTGCCCTTCTCCAGTCCAGATACCAGTCTGTCCAGTTCGATAACATTTCCGGATAGCAAATCAGTACGTGGGGCTTCGGCAATTTCAAGCTGCTCACTCTGAGCAAGAATCGATGTCTCACGCACCTTATTATAAAACGCACTCAGGTTTTTACCGCTCAACGTCGCAAGCGTTGTTTTAGTCGTAAGTGTAAAATTGGCTTTTGTTTCTTCAGTAATCTTTTCAATAAAGTATAATTCCTGATACTCCGGAATGGACAACAATAACCAGCTGCCTGGTAGAATCTGTGGATAGCTGGTATCTAAATAGATATCAAAGATGTCGCTGGGGCAAAGCTGACTTTGCGGAACAGTATCCACCTCCTGTTTACCGAATGACCAACAAAGCCGAATTTTTGCTGTATTGCCACATTTATGATATTCCAACTTGATATCGTATGCTCGTCCTGCCTCAAGTCTATGATCTTCAGGAAGTTCCTCTCGGGAATGTCCTTCCCAATTATCGACGATAAGTTTGCCATTTAACCACAATCGGACTCCACCATCAGATATCGTGTGAAATTTGTAATTATCATCGGTAAATTTGGGTTGTACAAGACCAGTCCATCGCACTGAGGATATATCCGCTGCACAAATGGCAGTATAGGAAGATTTAGGCTTATTACAGTCAAAATTTACATTTGGGTCTATTTGCACAAATTTCCGGTTTTTTAGATTATCACTGTTGAAATATTCAGCATACAAACCTCTTCTGGTTCCAACAGCGGGAATGCTAAAATCAGGCCACTGATTAGCTGTGGGAGGTACCTTATCATCCGATGAACCCAAATATGCTCTTTTGATGCTGTCTGGCATAGCGAGCCAGTCAGGTGCATTGTATCCAAAAAGAGATGCCCTCAAACGAAAAGCATAGACCTTGAGATTCTCTTTCGCGGGTAAGGCCTTTTTTGTAAGCCGTTGCCATCCCAGCCCCTGCTCCCACGTCACCTTTGTATATCCGGCGGCGAAATCAACACTCACGGTCTTCGCTATGCGAAAGTCCCAGCGATCACTGCCAGGGTCCTGTTCGCGCTCTTTGCCTACAAAGAGTAAGCCATCTCCGGGTTTTAACCCTGTTAAAGTACCTTTCAGGTAGACTTCTTCGCTTCCCAGCTCAGGTATTTTCGGCTCGGTCAGCCTTGGTTTCAGCTCATTCCATTCAGCCCTTGCCTCTATCTTCTCAATCGTCTCAAAAGTCTGCGGCTTCTCGTTCTGCCCGGGGATGCTCATTACCTTTATACCTGTGTCAATTGTTGCGTATCCCGGTGTACCAGTACCAGGGGCATCTTCTAGGGTAAAGGCAAGGAATGTACTTGCAGCAACTCCAGGATTGAGTTCATATCCGATTGCACGAGCAAGCTCAAGCACCGAATTTCGCTCTGAAGCTGTAAGAAGATAACCTTCATTTGCAATCCTTTCCTGGTAGAAGGTAAGTACATCCAATACGCAGGCCCATGAATCTATTAAAGCAATAGACGGATCGTCATCGTCCCGTATTGTCAGCCCACCATCTGTATGTGAAAAATTGCAGGAATTATGAGTAGATGGATCTTCATTGTCCTGTGTTGTCCGACCTCTCAGAGCCTGCTGGCCGGATAGTGCAGATATCATCGTCGTTTTGAAGCTGCCTTGTGTCCCGACTCTGCAAGCCAGTGCAGGAAGCCCGGGTAAGTTATCAAGTGCTGCCGGCGTCAGGGCTTTTATACCTTCACAGCAACTGCACTTATCATTAGCCTGGTCTTTGGGCTTCTTCATAATCCCCCCTCCATGCTAAAACTGATCTTGCCATTCTCAGGGAAATTAGGGTCGTTATCGAGCCTTATTATCTCAAGTGCACTCGACGCCAAGACCCCTTTATCTATCTCGCCGGCTGATGATTTGCCCCAGCGCCGGAACAGATTTACCTCAACTGACGCTACACCTGCAACCTCCATGGCAGCTTCATAGATGTGGCTTAAATACATAGGCTGGTTGAAGGTAAAATTATCAGGATGGAAAAATCCCCGCTTGCCATTCTCCAGTCCATAGTTACTGAAAGCCGAAAGCAAAGATTGCTTAACGTTGCTACGGAAGTATCCGGGCTTGACACAGACGTTCATAGCGATTTCTAACGGCACATAAATCGGTCCGTTAATCTCAATATCGTATCCTGCTAGCCGGTAGCGCTCAAGAAAATTCAGCATATCCGTCTTGAAACCCGCATCTACTTCTCTTCCGCCCTTCCGGTCGATTGTAACAAACACTGTATACCAGCTCCCTGTCCACCGAATAGTCGCTATGGCTTTTTGAATCCCAGGATGCCTTTGGGCGATCTCAGTGTAATCAGCCTCTGTTACAGCTCGCTCCTGGGTACGGAAGGCTTGCGGGGCATAGAGGCGCACTTGCTCTACAGGCTCGGGGTCAGTGCCGCCTGATGCTGGGAAAGGATTGCGCACCCGTACAATCCCCTCGCCTTTCATAACAATACGTGAAATATTTTCTGCGCTTACATTCCCTGCCCTGCCGTTCCCAATTCTGTAAGTTGCTTTAAAAGTAGAACCTCCTGGGGGTCTTTTGCCCAGTACATTGTCGCCAAAGCGAAGGTAGGAAGTTCCATCCAGTTCGTTCTCAACTACGAATTCAGCAGTGAATCTATCGCTGGCGAGTAAATCATATCGAGGGCACCATTTAGTTTCTTCATCGTCTCTGTCTTTGCTTACCAGTTTTATCGCAGGAAGGGCTTCACGTACCTCCCGAAGCATCGCGTAAACTGCGGGTTTTTTAAGATAGATTGCAGGGTCGAAATACTCCCTATAAGTCAGAGGTCCTTCAGGAAGTTTGGGGCGGTATGGACCCACATCAGGCACCAGTTCCGGCTTCAGAGAATCATTTATAGTGTGTCCGTGGTCGGCCAGCACCACATTGCCCCGCACCACGGCTATATCAGAAACAACCTGCTTCCCGCTACTGCTTTCAATGATAGCTGAGATACACAGGGGAAAAGGAAGTGCGTCTTCTTCGTACCACTCGATCTCTACAACTGGCGTATCATCCAGAGGGTCTTTCGTTTTAATTACGCCTTCATCAGTCAGCCTGACAGCATGCCTATGAGAGGGATCTGCATCTTCCTTTTTCCCGGTTGTCGGACTGCGTATCTCTTCAAAAATAAGGACATCCCCGGCGTTAAGAGATAGGCCATTCTCGTCAAGTAAAGTCGCATGTGTACTTCCGCGCGGCAGGCAGCATGCAGTATCATTCCAGGTATAAAATTTTATGCAATTGTGGGCACTGTGCAGCGTCATTGGATATATGGTTTCAAATACCGTGACGCCCTCAGTCAAAGAATCTTTGAGTTTATCAGGATCAACCAGAGTCGGATTGTCAGAGCCGCGAGTAAGAAGTAGCCTGTTCTTTGGTAGGGGTATACTTGTTATGGCCTTATTAACCTCTATGCATACCCAGGAACGCGCATTGCAGCCGTCGTGCATGAAGTAGTCAAGCATCCTGGCATGGCGCCTTATCGATATCCTTTTGCGGGCAGTGCCAAGATATGCCTCCGTAGCAACTGCATCCTGAAAATAACTCAGGTTATCGCCTACATATGCCAGTATCTCTACCAGTGCAACCTGGAGGTCGGCAGGATTTCTTTCCTTCCAGTCAGGCATTATAACGCTCAACCTGTCCAGCATGAGACGGCGGAAGCTTGCATAATCCTTGGCCAGGTAATCTATTTCAGGTTCAGGCAGCTTCTCTGGCGGGCATTCTCTTTCCGGTCTGCAGTCAAATTCGCTAGGGCATTCGATCTTGAATGAGAAATCAATATGAGATAGCTGCGGATCAAGCCAATAAGGCGGGGAAAGAACGATTTTTGAACTGACTATTCGGAGCGTGTATGTTGAGAAGTCCCCAAGTGTGTTGACAATGAGAGTTAGAACTTTACTCGCCGAATCTACAGGCTCTACAATGGACTCTACTTCTACGTTCCTGACCCGTACGCCTCCTTCGATTACTATGTTGGTTTTTGTTAAACTCTTGCCTGCAGTTCCAAGCTCGAAAATAAAATGAACTTTTAGCGTGCTCTTTCCTGTAACTCCGTCAGCTTCTACCTCAAGGTAATCAATCCCGTTAATTTTCTTAGCTTCCTGGATTGCCTGCCGCCTGCCCTCGTTACTGCAGCGATATTGCGTACCCACTTATATCACTCCCTTGAATTTATCAACCTGGATTTGCTCTTTGCTCCTGACTTCATATTGCACCTAAAGCATCTACCGCGCTGCTCTCGCTGTAACTTGCACGTCCTTAACAAGGGCAAATCCCCCCACTGCCATAAATAACATGAAGAGTAAATTCGGCAGAACTGCCAGTTTATCGCAGTTAAACCTAAAAATCGATTGCAATAAGCCATTACTTGTTAATTGTGAATGTTGTCTCCCCTTTTTCCCTTCAACCTCAACCCCAGGTAATCTATCCCATTGTTTTTTTAAATCCACGACTGGCAACTGCCTGCCACCTGCTCCTGTTAATGCAGCGATATTGCCTATCTATTCATATCACTCTCTTGAACTCATCAATTTGGCTTTGCTGTCTGTTCCTGACCTTATACTGCACCTTAACATTTACTGTACTGTCCTCACCTGTAACCTGTACGTCTTCGACCAGGACCAAATCCCCAAGCCACTGTTGAAGAGCACCCTGAATTGTAAGCTGCAAGGCTGCAGTTATCGAGTCGCTGTTAGGCGCAAAGACCAGTTGCAATAATCCGCTCCCGAAAGTGGGGCGATTGACCCGTTCTCCGGGTGAAGTGAAAAGCACCTGCTCGATCAAGTCCCGGACATGTTTCGGATCAGTGGCAGAGGCTGTACGTCCTCGGCTGTCGAAATGGAATGGATAATCTATATTCATCAAATCCCCTTTACCCGCACCTGCGTAACTGTGATATTCAGCCCTGTTCCTGTGGGAGCGCAGACTGCCTGGCTGTCCTGCAGCAGCACAGGCATTCCTCCTGCTCGGACGCGTGTTGACGCGGTTATCCACTGGGCTGTTACGCATGGTCCGTTGCCCCCAGGTGGTACAAATGGACATCCTGCGATAGTGTAAGAGTTCGTTTGAGTCACAATTGGCTGGCTACTCACTTTTACACGTGGGTTAAACGCGACAGGTTGCGCTTGCCCCGCATGAATACACAATACCGTGGCCCCGGAATGAAGTAGAAACCCAGGCATTATGTCACCTCAAGAGCACCGTTGTTGATCGAGATCTGCAATCCTGTCATCTTGATACTTGCTCCCTGCCCGTTGGTAATCTCAATACCCATCGAGTTTATGACAATTTTCTGCCCTCCTGAAGTCTCAAGCGTGATCCCCCCAATACCCGGAGTATCATCCAACAGGATGCTATTCCCGCCTTCCGTCTTAACCATCATTTTTTTATAAGGCGGCGCAAGCAGCACAGGCGACATCTCGGCAGCAGAGCCCCACCAGCAGCCAGACCAGATCGGGTAGTCCGGATCGCCTTGTTCAAATTCTATCCAGACACCTGCTCCTGTTGCCGGAAGCGCGAAAAAGCCTGCGGCTTTACCGCCAAAAGGCGCACATGGCATAGCCCATCCGCTTTCCAGGTCGCCCAGTACATCGGGTACCTTTGCACATACCCTCCCTATCATAAGAGGGTCTTTATTATCGGTCACAATACCTCGATATTTTCCATAGAAAGTATTATTCATGGTCGTACAACCGGCAGTAAAGCGCCGGTTCCCTCCTTACTGATCTTGAATTCTTGTTTATATGTTGCACTTTTTTTGGGGTTGCCAATCTCTACTATGTGTTTGACGCTCCTAACATAGTAGTTACCGCCATAGGTAGTGCCAACTCCCCTGAGCCCCACAAGTTTGCGGGCACGAAGCACATAACCGTAGCGCACTGTGTCAAGTTCCCCTTCCCCCTTAACCGCCTCTGGAGCGCCTGTTATTGTGGCGACAGCGCTTACAGCTGCCTTTGCAGGGTTCTGGTTAGCCGTATCTCTCAGTATTACAGTACGCTTTGCTGCCACTGGGTTTGCCGCAAGTGGCGGTATTCGCAGTGAAGGTAGTGACGGTATCGGGATACTTGTCTTTGTTATGGGTTCGACAAAGGTACCTTTAGTGCTTACAGGTGAAAGTGCATCCTGCGAGAGGCGAAGTGAAGTAACATTCGTCCAGGCACCCATGTCCATCGTCAGGGCAGGCTGCGGAACATCCAGGCGCTTTTCCGGACCCCAGTATGCCTTATTCACGCCAAAGGTAAGGGGCTCGATGTAGAATACAAAGCCGTTGCGTTTCGCCAGCCGCTTGATAAACTTCAGATCGGTCTCGAATTGGCGGGGAATGCGCTCGATTATAATTGGTACATCTGCAGTTGGCGTTACTGCCGGCACCAGCCCGTATTGCGCGTAAGCACCAATCAATTGCGTTACTATCAGGAAATCAGGCTGGTTTTCGTACTTCTCGTTTTTTTCCTCAAGGTCAAGCATCTGGCTGACATCTTTGCCGGTTACGATAAGTTCAGACGTTCCTGGCTCGTTGCTTGGTAGGATCTGGTGATGCGCTACTACAGCATCTATCAGGACTTCAGGAGTTACTCCAAGTATCACGCCTATAATTATCCTGGTAAAGGGTTCAAGCACACCGCTTTGCAGCAGACTGTAATTCATTGACTTATCTTTGCCCAGGCTGAAAGTTAACTGGAACCCGTCTCCCTTCTCATCATCGTTGGTTACTTCGACTTTCAGGAGTGAATTCAAGACTTCGATTGGAGCCGGAACTGGTATGGTCTTACCCATCCAAAGGACAAGACGCACGCCAAGGATACTTGCAAGCATAATCTTTCTCTCACAGATGCAGAAGTGCTATCTTTATCAGGCGATCGATCTCATCCGTAAGCTCATCCGGCTTCAGGATCAGATTGGCATCACATACCCTCCAGAACTGCGTTGGATCGCCCATGTAGCGTACAGTAATGTTATCGAGCCTCTCACCCTGTGTAACAGTATGTTCGATAAGTGTACCTGTGTCTTCTACTGGCGGGATGAAGCGACGACGCTTGTAAACGATCTTACGTTCCCCACCTCCTCGATCCTTGAAAGTGAGGCTTGCTTCTTGTATCCTGTAATAACGGCTGTTTGTTTCAAACATGCTTAAACACCTCCCGATAGTGAAAAGGATGATGAGATATTGCCGGCGCTGCCTATTGTTGCCATAACCTCTTTGACGACCTGGTGCGCCACGAACAGCGAACCCCCAAAACTCAACATTCCCAGATCCTGATAGTTAAGCACGTGCAGAGTCAGTTTTACTTTGGCATGTATAGGGTTCAAATTGGGATCGAAGCTTTCTTCGGTGATGCTAAACTGGGTAATACGCACAGGCAGAACTCGCTTTGCCCCCCACACGAATAACGTCAGAGGCGCCTCAGGTGGTACTATTTCGATGATGCCAAGCGCAGACAACACTTCGTTGGCAATAACAAGCGTAGATTTGGGATACAAAAGCATCTCAAGCGATGCCAGCGCAGGATAAACCCCCATGGAAGTAGCCGGAAATTTTGCCTGCTCAAGCTGGTCTGCTGCATCAAAAATAAGGTCAAGAGAAATAGTCTCTTCAGGTGGACCGCTCAAGCGCAGAGCTTCGCCTTTGTTAGTACCTCCGGCCTGTATGTTAAGTGTGCGTGAGAGAGTCTCAGGATTATACTGAAACACTATAACGCTCGCCATCGAGTTTAACGGATCAAGCCCGATAATTGCGCCTTTTTGCAGGCGCGGAGAGCCTGAGAATGAAGTCATGGCTGGTTATGTCCTCCTTTTGAAATTTCATATTGACTTTTCTATACTCTATGCGTCTCTATTGAAACAAAATTACGGCAAAGCCTTGATCTCATAATAATATCTCCTGCTAAAACTCCTCAGCATGAGACAATACACTTGATAACTTAAGGCGGTGTCCAGAAACCCAAGAATGCACCATCTCCCATCTTTTCAATCTTTGCAATGTCATCAGCTTTGAGCCAATAGTTTTCTTTCCCGGTTGAACCATCCTTGCCGATAAGTTTCGCTCCGTGTGAGCCCATATTTGCATACACGAGAAGTTTTGTTCCTTTTAGTTCAACAACCTCGGTCACTATAGCAACATGTTTTTCCCACATCATTATGTCTCCAACTTCGGGATTGGTTTTTCGAAAAGCAACCTGCTCCTTTTCAGTTAATTTCTTTATAGTCTCCTGCATTAGTGACGTTGTTGCCTTCTCTCTGCCGAAAATTTTCTCTTCATCAGAAGTCTCAAGTGTCCATTGTACAAATTTTGAGCAATCAGAGAGCGCGTAGTTGTTCCAATCGCGGGCGCCCTCTTCCTGTTTATATTTAGCTCCAGCCGCTTTGAGTTTAGCAACTATTTCTTCAGCCGCCTTTGCTCGTTTCTTGCTGGGGCTCTCATTCTCGGATTCAGATTGGGGCTTCTCAATCTCTTTTTTATCTGGCGATTCAACAGTCTGGCAGCGTGTATCCTTAAAAAATTCAGGGTCTTTCTCATCTCCATATATTGACCCGATGAATGTTGCATATGGGGAAACTCCCAGTCTATCCTGTATCCCCCGACTTACCTCATATGCCTCTATATGAGACCTGTCCCGAACATAGGCATGGGTAGATTTGCCATTAGGTTTCTTGCTGGGGCTCTCATTCTCGGATTCAGATTGGGGCTTCTCAATCTCTTTTTTATCTGGCGATTCAACAGTCTGGCAGCGTGTATCCTTAAAAAATTCAGGGTCTTTCTCATCTCCATATATTGACCCGATGAATGTTGCATATGGGGAAACTCCCAGTCTATCCTGTATCCCCCGACTTACCTCATATGCCTCTATATGAGACCTGTCCCGAACATAGGCATGGGTAGATTTGCCATTAGCACAGATTACTAAATCCTGGCTGCATTTTGAGCGGGCAAACAGACTCTTAGGTATTGCCATCCAGTTATCACTATCAGAACATGTTTTGTTATTCTCGCATTTAGTATCACAAGTAAACAGGGGACGATATTTACCTGTTTTCGAGGCGTTCCTTGTGCCTTCCGGACAGGTTATACCGTTAGCGTTGTCTTTGCAAGCGTACTTAGAATTACACGCTAAATGTGTGCAATTACCTTCATCGAGAATATTGCCCCGATGGATTGCATCACGCTGTATAAACCCAATCATCTGTTGGACAGGAGAAACATTCTTTGTAAATGGTTGCCCTTCTAGAACCCTCGATGCTATATTATCTGCTTCCTTCTCAAACACATCATCTTGCTTACCTACCGCCAGCTTCTTTTGTGGCTTTTCTTGGTTGCCCTGTTGTACTATGTGCACCAGCTCATGCGCCAGCAATTTTTTTCCCTCAGAAGTCCTAGGCGAGTATCGTTCAGCTCCAAACACAACATCCTTTCCTACTGTATAAGCCAGTGCGTTCACAGCCTTAGCAGACTCTGCAGCCTTTGAATTTGTGTGTACCCTAATCTTGCTGAAATCATGGCCGAAGCGTGATTCCATGAATACGCGAGTTTCCTTATCTAGTGATTCTCCAGGTGAGTTCAAAACCTCATTCACAACGGGCGGCACAGAAGAAGGTTCTACTATTTCTGTAGAACTACACTGCATGTTTGGTATTTCCTTACGACATTTAGAACAATTCTCATCCAGTTCATACATTTCGCACTGCTTTCTCTGAATTAGCCCTACCCGTCCCAGTGTAAAAAAAGATTCAGGTGGATCTTTTGCCATTAGCTGCGTGTGCATTTTCATTTTTTTAACCCTCCATAAATAGCCCATGCCACCCTTGAACCAATTGCTTCAGGCCTAGAATCCGGCTTCATTTCAAATGCACCTCCATCAAGATTGTCTATCCTGCCTCCATTCTTCAACGATGGTGGCACTCCCTGCTCTGCAAAGAGTCGAGATAACTCGTGTTCAACAGTCTTCCCAATAGTCCAGTGGTCGCTTCCCTCAAACCCTTCCAGTACTAATTCCTCAATATAAAGTTCAACAATTTTTGGCCTCATACCCATCCCCTGATCTCAGCCTCAGATAGTGACTTTTCAAGTTTGGCACACTCGCTGTGGGCAGCATACAAAACGTGTCTCATTCCTACAGGCTTATTTTCATCAGCGGCAAGAAAAGCTGCATTGAGCGCAATATTTCGGATATTTCCACCAGCCACATTCAACCGTGCCAGCTTATTTACGTCAAGCCTGTCTTTCGGGGTACTTGCCGGAAAAATGTGCTTCCATATCCCGGCGCGCAGTGAAGCATCTGGAAACGGGAACTGCACGATGAAGCGGATGCGCCGCAAAAAAGCCGGATCAAGGGCGTTTTTCATATTGGTTGTAAGTATTGCCAGCCCGCGGTAGGCTTCCATGCGCTGCAACAGATAGCTAATTTCTATGTTTGCATAACGGTCATGGCTGTCCCTTACTTCGCTGCGTTTCCCAAACAGGGCATCAGCCTCGTCGAACAGGAGGATCGCTCCCCCTTCGTCTGCAGCATCAAAAATGCGCCGCAGATTCTTTTCTGTTTCACCGATGTATTTACTAACTACCTGGCTGAGGTCAATCCGGTAAAGGTCGAGATGTAACTCGTTTGCAATCACTTCCGCAGCCATAGTCTTACCCGTACCACTATCTCCCATGAAAAGCGCGCTTATCCCCAGTCCGCGCGAACCCCTGGAGGCAAAACCCCATTCTTCGTATACCTTGAAACGCTGCTTTACATGCAGCGCAATATCATGTAGTATCCGAGTCTGTAACTCGGGAAGAACCAGTTCGTCCCAGGTTGCGACCGGATCTATGCGCTGCGCTAGGTTATCCAGGTGTGGTCGGCTTTGTTTCATGCAGGCATCCCATAATATAGCGTCAAACTCCTCCGGGTCACTCCGGACATGATCATTTTCTGTCATGTTCCCCAGTGCCTCAACACACGCATTATGGATAGCCTGGGTGTTTAAATTAAATTGGGATACGAGTGACTCTACCTTTCCATTGAGACTTGATACTGCAGAACCAAGCGCATTATTCCATATTGTACGCTGCTCTCCTGCAGTCAGCTTTGGGATATCAAAGGTTATCACTACACGCTGCGATATTATCCGTCGTTCCTTGCTTGTAACGATCAGTGCGCTTCTTATTCGCTCAATCAATCGATTTATGACTTTTTCACGCACCGTATCGATTAAATCAATCTCATCGCAGTCCAGAAGGAGTGCGTTCGAACTTAAAGCAGCTTCGCGCTCCCATAACCTGATAAAAGAATCTACCTCGTCTGAAGTAGTGGGAAGAGAACTAGCAGGAACCATACTGAGGTTCAGTTGTAAAGCGGAGCAGGCTGCCGCAGCAATGGCATGCTTTACGGTAATATCATCACCACATAATTGCACGACTGGAAGAGTGTAAGTACTAGCAGCCTTCGACCATACTCTGGCGAGATGCTCTGCCTGTACCCGGTGTGAAGGCACAAGGTCAACTGAGTAGCGCAGAGGTTCGGTGAAGCCAGCCAGTCTCTCATCAAGATACTGCACCCCTATGAGATAATGCAGTACGCGCTCATCAATGCGAAGCAGGCTCTGGGTCAGCCTATCTCCGCTCCCTATTTCTATCAGGCGCCAGTGGCGAAGAGGAGAAGATGGGGCAAGGGCGCTCCAGTGTGCATCAGGAAGTGCAGCAAGCGCCAGGCTGAACGTCGGATAGTTACGCCGTGAGTCTCCCTGCGCCGCAGCACATAGAGAACCGAATGTAGAGTCCAGTTCTACGCCGGCGCACAGCAGCAGCAAACCGCGTTCAAATGAAGAGAGACCAAATATCGCACACAATGTATCCAGAGCAGACGGGGTAGGCATAGCTGATGCCGCTTCCTGCAAGGCTCTTTGAGTGTCTTTATTTTGCTCTCCATTGTTCTGCTGAGAATTATCTTGGAGACTTGAAGTATGAAATTCCAGCGATTCGCTCACAAGTGCCATTGCAGACACCAGGTAGTGTTTGTTTGCCTCAAACCAATTTGCGGTTTCCGGGGAGCTCATGGGATCTGCACCTTTGGGCGGTTGTACTGATTATTATCACCTGTGGTAAGCTGACTCTGTGCACCATCTACCTGCACACGCACAAGATATTCTGCAGCCTTCACTCCACTTATATGGATTTCCATGGTTTCTGGGTCGGTCTCGCTCGACTTACCAATGAAAGTGTAAGATGCTGGTTCGAAGTTTGAAGTCTCGTTCAGAATCAAGACCATATGCTGTCCATTGCTAACTTTTGGTTTAATTTTTATTTTCAAGTCTGCCGAGCGTAGGGCAGCCCCTGTCCCTTGACTATTGAATACCTCGATATTTTCTATAGTCGGATGAAGTACAAAGGCAACTAGGTTTGATTCTACACCGTTGTGTAGCTTAGGAGGCTTGCCCATCAATGTCTGATTCACAACCTGTAAGCCATGCACCCCGGAAAGCAGGCTAGATGGCAACGTTATGGTAACTTGTGTTTCACTTATACTCCTTGTCGTTACCTCAGTCCCGTCAATTTTTACCAGCACAACATTCCCTCGAAGTTCTCTGCCTCTGATAACCAGTGTACTCTCTGCAACAATAGGCTTATCAGCACCTTCGGCAGACAGGACTTTCTCAATAACCGGCTGGTGAAAAGGTACTGAATAGACGCTGCGCTCGCGTACGGGCAGTGAACTCTGGGGGACGTCATCGCTCTCAATTAAAACAACTGAGGCAATATAAGCTACTGATAGACGATATGGTGTTTGAAAAAAGACTGACCAGAGTTTGGACAGTTCCTCGAGGGATAAGTAAACAGGAGTGATTTTGACAGTTTCTAAGTCTTCCACGAGGTTGGAATTCTTTAAAAAGCAGAATGACGTGTCACATGGATTGTTTAAACATTCATTAATTGCTTCCTCGATTATCTTGCGTGTGAGAATGGCGCGTCTGTGTAAAGTACGCACAGCAATGCCCAGCAGGCGTTGCGGCTCAAGCACCTTATCCTCACCATAGAACGTCAACAAATAGTGCAAATCCAGAGCTACCTGTGGGCGCTGAACAAGCCTTCCTTCGGAACTGTAATTAGGGTTATCGACATTACGCAGCGCAGTATTAGGGGTAACCATATAGAGGTAGAGATTAGCCCCTTTATTCGAATCTTCACTGGGTAGCTTGTCAGGTCTTAATGTTGTTACTGTTAATGTACAAAGGTCTGTCTCTTCTGGATGTAGGGAATGCTCTAATATTTTTTTAATAACAGCCGTTACAGTAGCTACTGCCAGGGAATTGCTCATGATCATCATCCATTATATTGTTTCAGGTAATCATCCAGTGAGAGGATTGGATGCCGTCTTGGAGGAGTTTGCGGCTGCGGTTCCAGAGGTGGTTTTGCTGCTCTTACTTCGATGCGACCTATGGTTACTTTGATAGTCGGTACAGTTGAAGGAGATCTAAGTGCAGCGTCATGCTGTTCTATTAACACATTACCCATCTGTTCCAGAGTAGCATTGACCTTCGGAATACTAACTCGCTTCAAATTTTGCTTTCTGGGAATTATGGGCAATGATCGGGAATCTGGATGCAAGTAACTGGGAGAATATATTTCTTCTCTGGAATTTGGCCTGAAGTCTGCTCTGGAAGTTAACTCGCTATTCTGCACGAGAGATTCACCGTTCTTCAGGCTTGATAAACTCCCAGAGGTCAGGCTGGAATCAGATATACAATCCATTAGTGTTTTACCAGAAAGGCTATTTACACTATCCGCAAATGGCTCAAGATGCTCCTGAAAATCCTGTTTGTCCTCATAAAATTGCTCTTCATGAAGTATGGATTTTGGGATCAGTCGCAGAGTGTTTCGGTCATTCCGGTTCTTTACATGTAGGAGTTCAGATTCTACCAATTCTAAGATATCAGAATCAATTTTGTACAGAGGCCCATTATTTTCGTACAGAGGTTCATTATTTTGAGTCAGTTCGGCAGGAGATATATACAGATATGGGTTATCCTGCTTACTCGTCTGTTGTAAGGGCACGGATTCAGTCTGTTCCTGGGTGCCTGAATCGTTTTGCTTAAGCGGCTCAATAATCGGTTCAATATTATGTAGCGGTCTTGATATGGAAGCAAAGTGAATCCGATTATCCTGGTCTTTTATTTGAGCTGTGAGCTTCGCGTCATGCTCTTTGGATGGACTTCTCATATCGAGTAGTGGCTGATAATCAATCTGCGAGACAGCTCTGTTCTTCCGAGAACCGCCAATATTTACACCATTCTTATTGCCCACAGATTCACTATCATGGGCAAAACCCTGTATGTAATCACTCTTTACACGATGTTCTGGAGGAAATATAGAATGGTCTACAGGCTGTGCTACTGCCACCAGACCAAATGACCGTTCCACTAACCTTGAGAGAAAATCAGACATCAGGTCACTATCCCGAGGTAATATTGTCGTCTGGTATCATTCATCGACAGGATATCCGATTCACTCCAGCCGTATGCCAGTGCAAGTGTATGTACATCGTACAGCAAACGCCTTGCTTCTTCGTTAAGTTCCGCCCAGAAATAAGATACGATATCAAAAACAATCTGCCATTGATGGCTGCATGCAGGACAATGAAGGTTCAGTATTATATCCGCCTGAGGCTCCTGTTCAGCCATATGCTCCGCAAGCTTTGCTTTTGCCAGGGCAGGCAGCTCGCTCCAATCAACTGGAGTAATGTCGCGAATGACCTGTAACACGCAGCGCTGCATCAGCAGGTTACGTGCAGTATCTACATCTCCGCATTTTGCCACAGCAGCAAGGTCAAAACTGTTGGGCATCCGGTACTGTACCAGAGCCTCGCTTATCTCAAGCTCGTGGTTTTTTTCTTTGGCTTCAGGCAACAAAAGAATATCTGATGTCTTTATGACGAATTCTAGGCGCTCCTTACATCCGGGACATTCGGCAAAACAATTAAGTTTGGAGCCAAAGGTCAACTCCCTGAGCTTCATCAGGTATGCATCACGCTGTCCAATACTCAACTCAGCCAATTTATCCCGGGTCGTACCAGGGAAAGCGGCATGAAGCAAAGTTAGAGCTTTATCTAAGGGATGCTCTGCCTGACCCTGCTCCCAGACTCTCAATATATCAGGCGCGAACAAAGGATGCATATTTTCAGCTCGGTTCTAAGAAAGTAGGTTCAGCAGGTTCAGTCACCTCATAATCCCTTTCCCAGCCTTCGTTCTCCAGCTTGATAGTCTGTATAGCTACAGCGTTCGCGCTGGCATCCAGCCCGGGAAGTGCCTGGTATTCGGAAACCCAGCAGCGGTACACTTTATAGGATATTGCAAGCTGTCCTGCCTCGTTGTAAACTTCGATTATAATGTCTTTGCGGAAATCCTTGAGCGAGACCTCCTTACCAAGTCCGGACCCAAAGTTCCAAACTTTATTTGTCCATTGCTCGAATTCCTTGTCGTGCGTGACCCCGCGCTCCAGGGTAATAGCATCGTATTTGGTCTGACCTGGTGACTTTCGCTCTGTGCTCGGATCCCCTCCCTCACGGTAAGTCACTGGAGTTGTAGTGCGCTTCAGGGCACTGACTTTGTTAACCCCTGCTACGTAGCGGCCATCCCACTTAACCCGGAATTTGTAGTTCTTATATGGATCGAACCGCTGTGGATTTACGCTAAACTGTGCCATGTTTCTTCCTCCTTATGTCTGTATCTGGCCGGCCATCTGCTGAATTTGGATAATCACGAATTCTGCCGGTTTAAGCGGGGCAAAGCCTACTACGATGTTGACAATACCTTTATTGATATCATCCTGTGTTGTTGTTTCTTTATCACATTTTACGAAGTATGCCTCTTTTGGAGTCTGTCCTTGAAAAGCACCTTGGATGAAAAGCGAGTGCATGAAGGCTCCAATATTCAGGCGTATCTGTGCCCAGAGTGGCTCATCGTTTGGCTCGAACACTGCCCATTGTGTGCCCCGGTAGAGGCTTTCCTCGATAAAAAGCGCCACCCGACGGACCGGAATGTACTTGTACTCACTGCCGAAATCATCGTCACCAGCCATAGTTCTTGCACCCCAGTTTACTATGCCGCTGGGAAAGACACGAAGCACATTGATTGCTCTTGGGTTGAGTACTCCATTCTCTTTGTCTGATAATTTCAGTTCAATGCCAACAATGCCACGAAGGTCAGCTTCTGTGCCTGCCGGTGCTTTCCAGACACCACGATTGCTGTCGATACGCGCCATCAATCCTGCGATTGCGCCGCTTGGACCTATGTTCACGTTAATATTGTTTTCGCGGATTGTGACCCGTGGATAGAAAATAGCGCTGTGGTCATTTACCAGTCCAATGCGGAGACCATAGATACCTGTGTCTACTTTTTGTGCTTCCATCACGTCCTTCCACAAAGGTGCATCCATCAGCAGGAATGCACGCCTCTGCTGACAAAAAATGCTTGCTAGACCCCAGATGTTTTTTCTTATATTATCCGTGTGTTTCTCGTCTGCGGGAAGTATCATAAGGTTGAAAAGATCAACTTCCTTATCTATGATTTTGAAGGCGTTATCATAATCACTCGGATTGGGCGAAGAACCATCCGATGCAGGACTAGCAGCCGGAGTCTGGAATTTGCCCTGTCCTGTGGGTCCCAGACTGTAATACCTCACATTCGACTCAAACTTAGCACTTATGTTTATTTTGTCGCCTCCGACTGAAAAAACGCTTTTTTGGCTGTTATCTTCTCCCTCATCGGGAATAAGTGCAAGCCTTGAGCCCCAGATCTCAGCTGACCATTTGAACGTAGGATCCAGTGCTCGCTTTTGATTGACGGCAGTAACGATTATGCCCAGTTTTTCGAGCACTCCTTGGCTATGTTCAGTGATGCTTGTGGTGGTGTATCCGTCTATGTACATCTTGGCATTTGGAAGGACAGAGTTGGTGACGAGTTTGTTGTCGAGCGAGACTTTTTTCTGACTGTCAATATTCTGACCGTCAATTATCAATGTATCAAATGCCGTCTGCTTCAGCCCAGCAAAGTACTCAAGTTCATTTATTTTGAAAAATATTCCATTAGGAGCTGGTCGATTTATCGCGTATTTCGAGACCTCTACTCCACCCTGTGCTGTGCCCAGCATAAGCGGACCAGCAAGATCATTACTCGATGCTGGTTCAATTTCAATTATTACATCGCCATTCGTTGAAGCGATTTGCAGCAAAACAGTATCATTTTCCTCAGCATCTCTTGGTCCAGATACAAAGCTCACATTCACCTGCGAGTCGCCCATGGAATTGCCATTTAAGACTCCATTTATTGTCTTTTGTATCTCATTTGCAAGGTTATTCTTGATGTCGGTCCTATCGAGTTCCGTAATATCTATAGTTGATAAATCCACTTCCACAAATTGATTGCCATCGACACTGATGCGGAGATGATTCGTTTTTGATTCTTTGCTAATAAGCATACTCCACACATTAGTAAAGATCGTATTATCTGCCGAAATAGGACGTTCTGACCTGGAATATCCTGTTTCATTAGTTGAAGCATGTAAATCTTCCAGATCTATCAGTGCTGAGTTCTGACTTACGTAATCCACAGCATAGCGTGAGCTTTTGGGGTCCATAGAGAGCGCCTGCCATAGCTCTTTATCTACTACGACAAGTTCACCCCTGCTGTTCTTTTCCCGGCGGAAAACTTCGAGGTTGAAAGTCGATTCAGGATGTAGGCCATTATAAGTGACTGTTAGCCGGATATAATCTCCAGTAAGGCCATAGGATTTCGCCTTGACCTTAAGTACATCTGTGCCTTTTTCAGACTTCAGGGTAACTTCTGAACGGCTTGCCCCACTGGCTATACGCATCGCATAACACTGTAAACCTCCATTCTGGAAAAACAGGTTTACTGCGCGTGCCATATCACTTCCAGCGTAGGTAGAAGAAAAAGCTCTCTCAAAGTCGCTGTAATTCAAACACAGAAAGGGCTTATTCAATTGTCCGGCCTTGGAACGACCAATGAAAAGAGCGATCGATGTGCTGACACCTACAATTGTCCGCACACCGCTTGGGATTTCCTGAATGTACACACCAGGATAAGTTGGTTTAATTGGCATATGATATCATCTTCCCCTTCAGATCTGCACATCAATTGATCTATAGTCTTCAACAATACTGACCTGAGTTGCTGAAGTCTTCAGCCTCCCGATAGCATGGGTCATTACTGTCCCCTTACACTCTTCCGACATCACCTTACCTCCTGAAAACCTGATATTTTCTGAGAACGAAAAACTCAGCATTGATCGCGCTAGCACTGACTTATATCAACCAAAAACCCAGAACTCCTTATTAAACTCTACAGCAAAATTTAATATATTCAACTAAGTTGTAATAATTGCACAGAATACAAAGTCGGGACCGGGTTTTTCTCACCTATCCCTCTTATCTTTTAGAAAAAGGGAGGATCAGCTTCTTCCGTTCACGCCCTCATCAGTTGCCTTAATATATAATTTTTTAGTCTGTTCCCTCTAATTACCCTTTAGTCACGGAAAATAACATTTATTTTTCGGTTATGCTGTCATCAAAGGATTTTCCTAGCTTCTCTATTTTATAATTTGACCCGAATTCTGTTAGATCGAACTTGAATTTGATCCAAAAGTACATTTAGTAAAGCTTAGTATCCTTTCTCTTCATATAGACATATATTCTTAGGAAAAAATGCTTAGAAAAAAGGTTCAGAAAGGGTTAAAAATAGGGTTTGTCCTGAAATCAACTTCGTTATTAATAAATGAATGTTCCCAGGGTTGCTTTGGTTGCACTTTCCGCAGTAAAATTTCATAATTTTATTAGGACTTATGCATTTGCCTGCTTTGCAGGCAACTGTTTAATTTCATCAATTTTTAGGTTAAGGTATAGATTGGCTTTCTTATAAATTGCTTAACAGAGTTTCTTGCAATGCTCCACTTTGTTTCAAACCATGTAATGCCTGTTTTTATTCTTTGGATTTCAAATCTGAAAAATGCCCTTACTACCATCATGATATGTGCTCTCTGCACATTATTTTTCCTTGCTTGACAACGTTCTACTCCACAAAACTGTTTTATTCCTCTATGATACTCTTCAATTTTCCAG
>CAZLNG010000029.1:0-7918 GCA_964560735.1 uncultured Methanosarcinales archaeon
GACACACCCTGTAATTTTATTTCATTGCCCTTAAACGAATAGCAATATTTGTTTCCATCTGCAACCGCTGATTTCGCGCAGATATTTCTCCGACTTTCCTGTTGAATTTACCATCTTGTCTCCAGTTCCAAAGTGTCTGAACAGTTATCCCCAATCCATCTGCTATTTCTGTATAATTTTTAGCTGCAGTTGCAAGTAAAAAAGCAGCTCTTCGCTTTCTCGGAGTCCATTTTAACTTCCCCATAGGGCATAATAACACTGCATAATATTTTTATTTACTGCATGTTTTTTTAAGTTTTTTAACCAAATTTGAAGGAATCTCTTAAGTGAGTGTATTTTTCAAAATAGAAATGTTAACATAAGACATTAAATGAAAAACTCTGTAGACCTTGAAAATGTATTAAACTCTTAAGAAAAATGAACTCAGCCTCATTGAAATTTTGAGTTCGTTGGGACTTACAGGCTTCTCAAGTAAAGTCTACTTGAGCCGGAGCCTCGAACATATATTGATTCCACAAAAAATCCATGTGTTTAAAAAAATTAGGACTTACGCACTTGAGGTTCAAAATCAATACCTATAGACGTCACTACTAAATTGGTGCTTTAGATAGTTGAAGGTTTAACGCTGTTGATTATTCAGTTCAACCGCGTAAGTCCTAAAAATATAAAGATATTTCCAAGATTGTCGCTAAAAGAAAATAAAGTGACCAGGAGAAAAGGGAAAAATCTGGATGTTTTATAAGAAAACATCAAGGAAGAGATACTGCAGAGGTAATGGACAAATTTGCAGGGTCTTGAGACAGAAATCTTAAAGAGCACCTGTTAAGATCTCGCCAAGAATTGAAAAATAAGATCTCAATCTTTCTCTGTTCTTTCCACATCATTTGTAATGTCTCTAAACTGCTTCTTATAGTTACAGTGCTTAGATGTTTTGGACCAAGCACATTTTCACATTCTCAAGGGCCTTTTGACAAAGGGAGAGGGCTTGATCGTAAGAGCCCATACGATAATAGTGTCCTGCTAGTATGATTGAAAATGCATAGATTTTACCATAAAATCTGTGCATAATTGAAGAGAGAATTCACAGAAGATTTGATACATTGCCCTTTTAATTTTTAGTCTTGTAGTGCAAATTTAGATAGGATTTCTACAGAGCCTTAATTTTATCAACTACTACCTGTATTCCGAGGTGAATACCAACACCCATAATAATTACTTAATTCATCTAGCATGCTTTCTCCAATCTTAATACAATCATTATTCAATTCCCAAGAGTCCCATTCTCTTTCTACATAAATCTCCTGTGTATCACACACATCAGAATATATAGATGGCTGAAAACTTTTAAAAATAACAGATCCTTTTGTATTCATTACTCTAAGCACTAGTTTTACTTTTCCTGTAAAATCAAGTTCTGAGTAAACAGCGTCAGAAAACCGAATAGTGTCTAGCAATTTTCTTCTTAAGCCATAATCACTTAAAACTAGCCTTTTAGGGATGGCATCAAAACTGCGGTCATCCGAATCCTCATTTTTTGTATCAATAACAGAATGTAGGGAATTTATCATATAATGAACAAGCCCATTTCTATGAATTTCAACACAACCATACTTTTTTCCCCATCTTATTCCATTACTAGAAGGCTCCGCGATTCCAGGTAAATAATGACCATCAGTGTATTTAATTTGCCCATGTCTTTTATGCAGATTCGAAACAAATTTTTCCATTTTTGAAGTATCCAGCAGTTTTTCAGTAACTCTCAGTGGAGTGATTATTATATGTGCGTCTATTAGGGGCTCATTATTAGCAGATAACAGAACACGATTGGACAATACAGTATTATTAACATACCTGGCAAATTCACCAGCTCCAAAAAACCTTTTCAGGTAAAGAGCTTCAATCTCATGTTCATCCATGCCCCTTGCTAAAAAATTATATCTTTTATAAAATTTATTGGATTTATGCTCATAATACGGTTGATTCTGGCCTTCAGGGATTTGGACAATTAATACAATCTTTCCGGGTTTTTCAGGTATTTCAATTGGTTTTATCAAAATGCTAACTCTTGGTCTTATATTATCAATTATGATTTGTTCTAAGCTTTCTTTATTTACAATATCAATACCATCTATAGCTACAGGATATCCACCTTTTCCACTTTCTTTAACACCATATATCAAAAAGCCACCGTATGTATTTGAAAAAGCTGAAACTTCTTTTAGTAGACCATCTACATGGCTCTGTATACCCAAATACTCAGTTTTATAATCTAAAACCTCTGACTCATTAACATTTCTTTTCATTAAACTCAGGATATCTTCATATTCCAATTCAGAAAAGGATTTATTAAACACCATAAGTATACAAAAAAAATGTTGCCTAATAAATTTTACTAAACATCAGCTTGTAAAAAACCAAAAGATAGTTACATTTTAGCCTAAAATGTTGCTATTTGTCCTTTACACACAGGTTTTACAATAAAACCTGTGCATGATTGAAAAGAGAATTTAAAGAAGATTTGATAGACTGCTTAGAATACTCATCATAGATCACTCTTCTAGCATCTCTTCGTCCCTTTCTAGCCAATCATTTATTGATCCTTTGGCTTGATTATAGAGCCAATTGTAAAAATCCCAAGTAGGTGATCCGGATTGATATTTTTCCATAAATTCCTGAGCTCTATCACGAAGTTCCTCATCCTGATGGCATGGTTGACCATGAATTCCTGTCTTAACTCCATAAAGAGCTGAATTTGATAGATCCGTTCTTACTTCTATATAACAATCATTACTAATCGCTTGCGAATTTGTAATTATATTTGAAATAAAATCCGAATGTAAAAAAACAAAATTTGAAGGAGCTTCTTTGACAAGAAGTCCAACTGCTTTTATTTTTTCTTCATTTTTAGTATCTACCCATTCATTTAAAACTTCAACACTAATGAATGAAAAATTTTCCGAGATATACGAATACAACCTCGGTAGCCAAAAAGAATCTGTTAAATCGTTATTTAATGATCTATCTCTAACTTTCCTAAGTATTTTTTTATAATTTGGACTAAGCGACACTCCTTTTAGTTCGTTGTCTGAAAAACCGATATAAGGTAAAGGCTGGAAACTACTATTTGAACTATACTTGAATTTTCGATATAAACCGCTATAAGGTAAAGGCTGGAATCTACTATTTGAACTAGACTTGAAATTTCTATATAAATCTAACCTTTCCAAAAAGAAATCAATTAATTCTTCAGGTATTTTTGCACTACAATGTGCTAGAAAAACATTCACGTGATATAAATGTTCATCAAGTTTTTTTATCTTAGATAATTTTTTAATAATCCTTTCTAGTTTTTTTGCATCTAATTTCTCGAGTGAAATTCCATGTTCATTAAATATGCTACAATATGCATCAGCCAGTTTTTCATCGTCTCCAATTTCAATATTTAAGGCAAGTTCAAAAGCTTCATTCTCCAAAGTTTTGGGAAATCTTCCGAGAGATTCAATAGCTAAGATTCTTATATCTGCCTCTACACAACCCAATAGTTTTTTTACTATATTGATCTCTTTATTTTTTAATCTAAATGCCCATCCTCTATGTGCATAACCTTCTGATATTGAACGACAGAGAACCGGATCACAGCTATCAACAGCAATTTGTGTCAGTTCTATAGCCATATCATATTCTTTTTCTCTAATACCCGATAATAAGGAGCCAAAATAAAGAGTTAAAAGGCTTGATTTATTGGATATAATGCAATTACAGACATTATAAGCAGTTTCAATATCTCTTGCAGAAAGAATTCTCAAAAAATCTCCAGGATGAATTGGAATTTCATTAACTTTAAATTTGGTAATTGTCTCATCTAGAGCATCAAAAACTTGTTTATCGTCATAGTTGCATTTTTCCAAAAACTCTTTTGCAACTTCTTCCATTTCTCGGAGTATGTTCTTTTGGTGCTTTTCGAAGTCCTCATAGTCCCAGTCATAATTATACCAAATAGCTCTCATAAATTTGGAATCATAGCTCTCGGGTAGAGATCCTATTATTGAATTTGCTTTATCTGCAACTGTAGGTTGTTTGGATTGTCTTGAAGGCCAGTCAAGTGAGGATTTTATTTGAATTTTAACAAGAGGATCTTTAGTAGTTTTTGAAATATTCTCTATAATATTAAGTATTTCCATTTGTTCTGAAAGCCACTTGTTAGTTTCATCAGCAGGGACTGCTTTCCCAAAAAAACCAGTGGGTGGATTCAAAGCTTTAGAGAGGCTTGTCAACGCTCTGAATGCAACTTTTGTTGATTCGGAGGTTAGATAATCTCTAATTAACGAGATCGTTTTTCTTCTTATTTCTTTTGTCTTATCATAAGAGACTAAAAAAGGTGTAAAGTTTATTTCAAATCCAATAAGTCTATTCGCAAGTCCTTCTTTCTCTAACATTGGATCGAGTATATCTAATAGAGAACATATGCTATTATAATCATTAGAACATTTTAACTGTCTTTCAATAAAATCAAGGATCAAGAAATAGAATTTCAATGGTTTATACAGTTCATACTTGGCTAAACCTGCAAGTATTGTGACTGAATTGTTCGATTTAGAGTCCGTTTGCTTCATTTCATTAACGGCTAGCTTCCAAAGAAGTTCACAAGATTGCTGAAGATATTCAATATTATTACTTATATTACTTAATAAAGTGGGTATTTTTCCTAGAACATTATTATGAGTAAAATTATATAGCAATTCAGAATCCTTTTCAGGTGTCTCTAACGGATTATTAATTGCATAATCAATTAATTCTAATGTTCTCTTAGGTTGGAAATACGCCACGTTTCCCAATTTCTCTAATAAGACTGTTCTATCCAAGTTAGATGAATTTTTGAACTCTTCTACTATTTTTTCCCATATCCCAACCAAAAGATCAATTTCTTTCTGCTGTTTATTAACCATCCAGTCTAATTTTGACAAATTTTTCAATATGTTCTCAAAGTAAATATCTCTGAAGTCTTCAAATACTTCTTGAGAATAGCAAGTAGAATCACCAAAAGATGTGATACATGAATTGTGTAGTATATGATCTGACAAAATATCTGGAGTTAACCTGAGTTTTGATCCAATACGAAGGAGAACTCTGTTTCTTTCGAGAGTATCTATTATTTGATTAAGTTTTGATTTTTTTACATGTAAAAATTCAGATAATTTTTCAATGAATTTAGCATCTTTTTGAATTGGAGATAATATAGAAACGATAGAAAGTATGTCTTGACAAGAAGTTGTATCAAGATCGTCGCTAATAATGCCTGATAGTATATCTTCCTTAAATCTTCTAAAAACAACATCTCGAAATTCATTATCCATTTCTAATAGATCTGGAGATACTTGTTTTTCTACAAGCAGTCGCGCTCCAATGACCAATACTAGGGTTGAATCCTTAGCTACTCGAAGTAGGGATCCTAAATACTGATAGTATTCCTCTCCAAGTATATCTTTTCCAAGCTTTTCTTTCTCTTCCCTTTTAAGATCTTGGACTTCAGAAATTTCTTCTATTTCCCGAGTGTCAAATCCACATCTATTATAGCTGTTTTTAATATAATTTAGTCCTTGAGGTCTAAAAGCTAAAATTATTTTTATTGGGTTGCTTGCTTGTTGAGCAATTTCTAATAATGTAAGAATATCTTTTCTACGATGTGCGTTATCTGCTACTATGATACATTTTTTTTCAGGTAGTTCATTAATTGAGTCTTGTGTTAGTGGAAGATTTTCATTAACAAATCTGAGTTCCCATTCACAATTTCTTAATTCGAACTTCTTCCCAAATTCTAAAAGTATTCTGCTTTTTCCAATGCCTCCCCTACCATATAAAAGAGCTATTTTTTTTTCAGATTCTATAAAACTATCTAACTCCGATAAAATATTTTGTTGACCTACAAAGATATATGTATGATTCAGAAGTTTTGTATATTCAATGTAACGAGAGAAAAATTCGTTTGTAGAGTGAAAGACTTTTAGACAAATTTGGCTTTTTTCTACAGGATTTAATGGATTAGAATTAGTAATTTTGGAAGATTTATTTTCAATATAATCAGGCATCTCAATATTTGATTTACTGTTAATTGTGTTTTCATCCTTTTTAATACCTGTTTTAATGCTTCCCTTTAGATTAGGTATATTTAACTGTATGTTGTAAATCCCATCATTTGTAGTTTTTTCACCTATTATATGTGGTGTCCAACATCCATTGTTGTACTCACGTAGAAATACTTCTCCTCTGTCTTCTTCAGGGTATAATCGTACAAAGTTATACGAGTTTATTTTTCCACTACCATTGTATAGAGCTCCTGAAGAGATCTTTATAAGTTTATCAATATGACTAACCCACTCTTGATGCACATGCCCATGAAGGCAGAAATTAAATCTTCTTTCCATGTATTTCTTTATATCTTGCTCTTCAATTTCGGAAAACCAACTTGGAGGATGATGAATTAGTGATATTGAAAACATAGCATCCTTCAGGGAGTTAAAAGAACTAAGTATTTGATATGTTCCAAGCCATAAAGTTCCTTTATCACCGTCACCTGAGGATGACCACGCGGAATTTAAACCTAATATTCCTATCTTAAAACCATTTATTTGACATGTTTTTGAGTAAATTAAACGTTCAGAATCATCAAGTAGATGATTATAACCTCCGCTTTCTAGAAAAAGTCGGTAATCTCCTAAACGTTCCATGTATCTATTCCATAGTTTACTCTTGCTTTTTATATGCTCATTAATAGTTTCGCTTGCTTTTTCCTTTTCTCTCTTTTGAATACCCTTAATCCAATATGTTTGGTCTGGCGTAATATGGTTATGGTTGACATCGTGATTTCCTGGAACTATAAAGATATTTTCTGTAGGTATCTTTTTTGAAAATGAATTTGAAACCTTTTCAATGAACTCTTGAGCTTCAATATATTGATCTTTTAGGAATAAATTCTTAGATTTGTCTTGACCGAATGCAATATCCCCAGTAAAAAAAAGCAAGTCCGGAATTAAACTGTGTTCGGTTTCCATCCTTTTTAGATCTATAAAGAATGCATCAAATAGTTCTTGGCAGTCCCAATCATGTTTTTCTCTACAGAAATGAGTGTCTGAAATATGTAACCAAGTAATCGTTTCGGTCATAACACCAACTAAGAATTATATTATTGTAAAAGTAAACTAATAATTATAAATCAAAGCAAACTTAAATTTTTTGTTTTCTCTTACTTTCTTCATTCAGAAAAAAAGGATAGTTTATTAATTATCCAATAAATTTGTTTTCGATTTTGAGATGTATAGGTTCATGGTAAAACCTATGGATATTCTAAAAGTTTCATATTTCTGAAAAATTACAACATACCTCTAGTATGTAGGACTAACATAATTTTACTAAAAACCGTAACACAGAAAACGTTATTTTTGCTTTATCGTCTGATTATTATAATGAAAATTACCCTTTCAATGCGGTTTTTTCCATAATTGCCTATGTGTTTGTTTTCTCGATTGTTCTAATGTGTATAGGAATATGCTTGTTTCCACCGATAACCCCACCAGTGAATGCAAAAATTCTGTGATAAGCACATAGGCACTTTTCTCGGTGTCTGTAGATAACGATAAAAATAAGTGCTACTAATGAGCCTGTTTCAAAATTACATACTATTTGATTTTATATTATATAGGGGATTAGTATACATTTCAAAGAACTTACTGATAGTCAATGGTCTCATATTTGCTCACACCTCCCTCCCCAACCTTCATTTGGGAGGAAGAGAGTAAATGATCGTCAGATCATTAACGGAATTCTTTACGTTCTAGTTACAGGTTGTCAATGGAGAGATATGCCCAAGCAATACGGATCTTACGTAACTGCTTGGAGACGACTAAAAAGATGGTCTGAAGAA
>CAZLNG010000029.1:8022-39095 GCA_964560735.1 uncultured Methanosarcinales archaeon
GATTCATGCAGCTGTAACCTCAGAAGGTCTTCCATTAAGCATTGTTATTGGTTCAGGAGCGGAATATGATCCTTATAGATTTGAAGAGACTATTGGAGCAATAAAGGTTAGGACTGGATACAGACCAATACCAAGACCAGAAGAAATAGTAGCAGATTCAATTTACGATGAAGTGAACGTAAGACAGTGCCTGCGAAGGAGAAGAATCAAAGCTTCGATTCCTCAAAACAAGAGAAACACAAAGAAGAGAAAAAGGGGAAGACCTAGAAGATTTAGTAAAGAAGCGTATGCGAAAAGATCAGCAGTAGAAAGATTCTTCGTAAGAATAAAAACAGGATTTAGAAGAATTATTGTAAGGTATGAAAGATTAGATACAATATTCAGGGCATTAGTAATAATAGCAACATTCTTCATTTACTGGGAAAAACTACAGGAGAAGTTTTGAAACTAGCTCTCTATCAAAGACTTTATGAACCTATTGTCAATTTCATAAAATGCAGCAATTTTCGAATAAAAGCGACAAATTTTCCTTGAAAAAAATCTTGTCAAGTAGTAATAAATTCTTTCATAATACAGTGAAAGGTTTAAGGCAACAATCACAAAACGAAGTATAAGGCTCTATTTGAATTCTCACTATTGCCGAGATTCGTGAACTGGGAATTCATTCAAGTAATACAATGAGAAACTATGACAATAAATTTTAAGACTCATTTTTTATGGATTAAACTATTAAAAATAATCCCATCTGACTTTTTTAACTTGTTGCAATAAGAGCAACTTATAAACTTTTGAATATACCAATAATTTTAAAGCGGTTGTATCACATAATCTTTCATGTATAATGTTATTCCTAGCTAATCGCCCTGGCTATTTATTGGTAAGAGGCCTAAGGGTGTTGTGGAAAAACGATCATCTTACCAAAATTGTATGATCCCAATTAAGGTCAGGTGTTGAGTTATGTCCATAAGAGCTAGTCTGTTTTATAAAACCCAGCCGGCCGTAGCCGGCAGAATGCTCAATAGTAAAAATCTGGACGCTAAAAAATGTGAAACCAAATGGTGATAAGGAGAACCAAAAATGCCAATTTCACCGTCCTATCCAGGTGTTTACATTGAGGAAATACCGAGTGGAGTACGCACGATTACAGGTGTGCCAACGTCCATTACTGCGTTTATCGGTCGCGCCAAACGTGGACCGGTCAACGAACCCAGAACAATTGGTAATTTTGGGGACTATGAGCGTATTTTCGGAGGTCTGTGGGAAGACAGTACAATGAGCTACGCAGTCCGCGACTTCTTCATGAACGGTGGGAGCCAAGCGATCATAGTTAGACTTTACCATCCTTCTTATCCAGATGAAGAAACAAGGGAGAAGGATTATGATAGTTTTAAGTCAATAGCACAAAATGCAGCCTCCGATGAAACGGATGCCATAGTTGAAGCCGCTCAAGCCTACGATACGCCAACTGATAGCATTATTGGGGCTGGAAAAGAAAAATACAATAGTTTGAAGAGTGAGCCGGCCAAGGAGATAGCAGCAAAATATGTGCTTGATGCCATAGAAAGTGCAAATAAATTAAAAGCCAGCGCAGAAGACGTGGCAAATGCAGTCAATGCTGCCAAAGCGACTGCAGATTCTGTCGGCAAGATCGCTGGATATGCTGTGGGAGAACTGGCTGGTATTACAGACGTGAAAGATATACCTAAAAAAATTAATGATATAAATGGCGATGTCGGCAAATCGAAAGCTTCCGATGAACTGATCAAGCAGGCATTTAATTCAGCAAAGAATGTTGCTAACGTTACTTCTCCTGTAACTGTCGCTAAAGAAGTCAGTAATTATATCCAAGCAAATTACACAAGTGATGCTACTTTTGCTGATAAAGTTAATAAATCAATCGCAGAGGCAGTGAATACTGCAATAAACGACGCCAACGATAAGTATAACAAAAATAAGCAGCCGGTAAAGGTGATTCGAGCTGCATACGCAGTTAATGACACCTTAACTGCGCAAAAAAAGATTATTGATCTTGTGATTGGAACTATCAAGAATTTCCCTGAAAGTGAGGTTCTTAAGATTGCCGAGAGTTCGAGAGATGCTCTTACGTATGAAGATTTTTCGGGCACTGATTTTTCCGGGAAAACAACTCTATGCGCTATCATTTATGTGGCCTCGGGGATAATATGTAGTGAGGTGGATAAAGTATGGCAACAATCATACAGTGCAGGAGACGTGGCTAAGGTTGCCAAAGATGTAAAAGACCTGACGAAGAATATCGGGATAGCTACAGGGCAAGCTACACAAGAGATCAAGACTGTCATCTTAAAGGCAGAGAACTCGAACGATACTGCGCAGAACCTAATCGCAAATATTGATAAGCTGTATACCATCGACAGCGGCTCAAGTGTGCAAACGAAAGTGAAATTCATCGTCGCTAAAGCTCTGTGGAATGTCGCAAATAAAAAAACAGCAATTAATGAGATCAAAAGATCCATAGAGTATGCGGTTAAAGTCTTGAGTTCCATAGTTGAATCAATTGTCGAGACGATTGCCGACTCTCTTGTTGAAGCTGCCAATAAAGTGTTGATAGACGGAGCCAAATCGAGCGATCTAGTCATTGCTGCCTACATGGCTGTAGATTCGGCTATTGAAAAAGCCACATCTATTCTTACACCTATCTCAAAGGCTATTCTCCACCTAGGAACTGAAAGTAAAAATTTTCTTATACTGACGGCGGCTAGCGAAGGATCGTGGGGCAACGATTTGCAGGCAAGCATTGATTACCTTGTAAACACGGAATTAAAAGATTCTTCGGACCTATTTAATTTGACTGTCAGAGATCCGAATACAGGTAAAAAAGAAACATATCGGAATCTTTCGGTAAAAAGCGGTCACAAGCGGAACATAGAGAAAGTACTCCAGCAGGAATCAACGCTTGTTGCAGTATCTGGTTCTATTCCAGATTCAAGACCCAACGAAACATATATTGATAAAATTAAAGACCAATTCGATACAGGCAATTTTGTTAGCATCAATAACAATGATTATGCCGCAGACAGTCAGCCTCTCAAACCAAATGACTATATTGGACAAGATAAGTGTGGTATCAGGGCTCTCGATGCAGCTGATCTCTTCAACTTACTTTGCATACCTGCTGACCTCTGGGACGACGACACCAAACCTGAAGTTTACCAGTATGCTATGAAATATTGTGCTGACAAACGTGCCATTTTAATTGTCGACCCACCTCATAATTGGGGAACCAGTATTAGTGAAGCCGCTGAGAAACCTTTGAACGAACTATTTAAAGCACTTAATGGCGATGGAGCTCGAAACGCTGTTCTTTATTTCCCACGGGTTAAAGCGGTTGATCCTCTGAGGGATGGCCAGATAAACACTTTTGTGCCGTGTGGTATCATTGCAGGGGTTATTTCCCGGACAGATGCACAACGGGGTGTTTGGAAAGCTCCTGCAGGACTTAGTGCATCACTGAACGGAATAGCTGGTTTGCAGGTAAACATGACCGATTTTGAGAATGGATTACTCAATCCAAAAGCTATTAACTGTCTTCGTTTGCGTCCAGCCGCTGGACCTGTTATATGGGGTGCTCGGACAATGCGTGGTAACGATTCGATAGGTGATGAGTACAAGTACTTACCCATAAGAAGAACAGCCCTATTTATCGAAGAGACTCTTTATCGCAGTCTTCAGTGGGTAGTTTTTGAGCCTAATGATGAACCTTTATGGGCACAGATAAGGCTTAATGTTGGTGCATTCATGCATGGCCTGTTCCAACAAGGTGCTTTTCAGGGCAAAACGAGGAATGAAGCTTATTTTGTAAAATGTGACAAAGAAACGAACCCTCAGGACGAAATTAACCAGGGTAAAGTTAACGTTGTTGTCGGCTTCGCGCCGTTAAAGCCAGCAGAGTTCGTAATCATCAAGGTGCAGCAGATAACTGGACAGATTCAGATGTAAGAGGGAAAGAGATGGCACAATTTAGCGTTAATACACAACGTTTTGACCCATATAAGAACTTTAAGTTCAGGGTAAAATGGGATAATAATTACGTGGCTGGCGTCAGCAAAGTCAGCAGCCTGAAGAGGACGACAGAAGTTGTTAAACATCGTGAAGGAGGAGATCCAAGCAGCACCAGAAAATCTCCAGGGCGGACGGAATATGAAGCTATAACTCTTGAAAGAGGGGTTACCCACGACCTTGAGTTCGAGAAATGGGCAAGTAAGGTCTGGAATTTTGGTTCATTGTTAGGCAAAGAAGTCTCACTCAAAGATTTCAGGAAAGAAATTACCATTGAGGTGTATAATGAGGCTGGTCAGCTTGCCATCGCGTATAATGTACATAGATGTTGGGTATCCGAGTACCAAGCGATGCCCGATCTTGACGCCAATGCAAATGCAGTCGCAATCCAGCACATTAAGCTGGAAAATGAGGGATGGGAACGCGACGACAAGGTAACAGAGCCGGAGGAGCTAGAACTTAAGTTCTAAGGAGCATCATGCCTTCCCTATCAGCAACTCAAATCGTTCGTCTCTGGGAGTTGGGAAATAGGATCACTCCAGTAGGCAGGTCGCTTATTATCCTCATGATCGCTTATCCAAATATGGAGCAGGGCTTGCTAGAAATCCTCCCTATCGGGGACAGGAACCGGTATCTCTTCGAAGTATGTGGGAGTACATTTGGTGATCGGCTCAATGGCTTCATGCCCTGCTCGAAATGCAGAGAGCGGGTTGAGTTCGAGGTAAGTATTTCCGATATTTTGACCGTATGTTCGTCACATTCTGGACCATCCAAATTGTTGATCGATGGATTCGAAGTGAGCTACCGGCTTCCAGATAGCTGTGATCTAGCTTCTCTTCAGGATTATGATAACTTTGAAGTTGCTCGATTGGCACTCCTAAAACGTTGCATAATACAAGCTTACAATAGCGATATTATAGTGCAACCAGAAGAATTCCCTAAAGAAGTGATGACTTTGGTTGAAACAGCTATCTCTGAAGCTGATCCTTTGGCGGAAGTCCTATTTGACCTGGAATGCTTAGGGTGTGGAAACAGGTGGCCCGCAGAATTTGATATTACAACTTTCCTTTGGGATCAAATATCCGCATTTGCCCAACGCCTACTCATTGAAGTACATACGATAGCCCGGACTTATGGGTGGAGCGAAGAGGAGATCCTGTCTATGAGTTCCACTAAAAGACAGTTTTACTTGGAGCTGATTGGTTGACTCAAAATTACCTTATGAGACTGATCCAACGCTCATTTGGATCGGTTCCGGTGATTCGCCCAGTAATCCCTCCTATGTTCTCTCCAGTGGATTTACCTCTAGAAAATTCTGAGAACACCCTACAGCACTCCATTTTAAATGAATCAAGGACAGAAAAAGCTGCAGGTGCCATGCAGATTGGGAACGTATCGTCATGGAGTCAGATTCCCGTAGCTAATAACAAACAGAGAAGATCTGAACCAGTCAACATTGTATACGAAGATCAATATATACCCTATAAGTCACAACCAAAGAGCCAGGACAATAAAAAGCATAAGTCAACTTCTGAGTCAGCATATGATGAAGTAAAACCGCGAATTAACAACGCTGACAATCAATATACTAATTATAACATAGAACAGATGCCTAAGCTCAGTATTTTATCCAATCCTACGACCCATCACCCTGCAAAGGACATCTCAAAGACTGAATCGAAGGTCAAAGCAGATACTCATTTTTATAGCATACAACAAGCGAGTAAAATTGGCATACATCAGAAATTGCCTCATTCATTCATGACTGAGCCGAAGAGTTTAACGTCTGACAATAATCTTGACAAAATGGATATTGAGTCTGGTAAAGTGCATAAGCCTTCTGAAACAAGAATCTTTCGAAATACTCATAACAACAGTATCACGCCAGATATTTTTTTTACTTTGCCTCCGACAAAAGGCCCAAATACAAGCAATGATTCACTGAACCATGATAATAGGTTAACACTTAGTACATCTTCTAAAGTTGTGTCTTTCGAGTCAAAAACTGAATCTTTTCAAAAGCTGAAAGAGAGTAAGCCTGAAATTCTATCGATAAGTGATGCACCTAAAAAAACTCTAGTAGAACATAATCCTAAGGTAGATCATTTATCTCCTACAAGCGAAAGATCTCCTAACAGTGAAAATCAGCATCAAACTTCAGGAAAGGCCCCGCCATCTAGCGTAAAGCTATTCTTGAACCAAGAGCAGTATAATAATAGTGGAATCAGCAGAATGGATAAGGGAGTATCAGTAAGCAACCCGGAACCTGTTGTCAAGGTAGTTATTGGTAGGGTTGAAGTTAAGGCAGTCATGCAGAAGGAGCAGAAACCTAGGCAAGCTCAAACAAAACCTGCTCCGAAATTAACACTTGATGGTTACTTGCGGTCCAGAAAAGGTGGGTCTTCATGAGCAATTCACTGGCAATAGCGGCTGTAACCGCCGTCTTAAGGGATCTGCTTGACAATGCCATGATCATTCAGGATGTCAGCAATAGCCTGCAGGATACAGTCAAAGTATCATCAGACCCTCTGGAGCGCATTGATCTGTCAAATGAGGATACAAGGCTAAACCTGTTGCTTTACCATATAGCGCCGAATCTCGGCTGGCGCAATGCTGACCTTCCTTCCCGCGACTCGCGGGGACAAGCTCTGACAAATCCCCCTCTCGCTCTGGATCTTTATTATCTGTTAACTGCATACGGTAAACAGGATTTTGCTGCCGAGATACTTCTCGGTTATGGTATGAAGGTGTTGCACGATACTCCTGTACTTACGCGCAATATGATTCGTGAGTCACTCAAGAAAAAAAGCGGCGTTTATCATATCGATACAGGCATACTCCCGCCAGCGATGAAGGGTCTGGAAGCTTCAAAACTCGCCGATCAGGTCGAGCAAATCAAGATTAATCTCTATTATATTACTATTGATGAAATGTCAAAAATTTGGACGGCTTTCCAGGTAAAGTACCGACCGTCTGTCATTTATCATGTATCCGTAGTTCTCATTGAAAGTGATAACCCTGTGCGAACTCCACTCCCTGTGCTCTCTCCCAATGTTAAGGTGAATACTGGACTTATCCCACCTTATCCCACAATTGAACGACTGGAGTCTCCAAATAAACAAATTGCTGTACGCCTCGGAGAAAAGCTGACTTTTTACGGGCATAACCTCGGAGGAGATGCTGTATCGGCACGCTTCATCAATACGAAGACTAGGGAAGAGCTGGAGCTACCTGCAATAGACGATTCAAATGACAGTATGTTCAAAGTCGAGTTACCAAAAGGTGATGATACATCAGCAAAAAACTGGAAAGCAGGTGTCTATAGCGTTTCGGAAGTTATCAATGAAGGAAATAATAAAGTTCAAACTAATTCTTTGCCTATTGCACTGGCACCCAGGATCTTGTCTATATTTAACAAAACCGTTAACAACAGCATACGTTTGCGTGTCAAATTTGAACCTGCAATACCTGTGGACAAGGATGCTGGTCACCTTGAACAAAAAGTTATGCTTTTTGTCGGTGATCGCGGTTACACTCCCGATGTTATAAAGCCTAAAGATACTGTAATAAATGAACTAACATTCACATCCACGGAATTCCCACCTGAACCGAGGTGGAAAAGATTGCGAGTGGACGATGTTGAGAGCATCCTAATTGACAGAAGTAAGAACCCGCCTGAATTTTTGAAAGAAAAATGGCAGGACAAGGAGGAGCCGGACACCACATGAGCACTCAATTTCACGATCATGAATGGGTAGAAGCTAACCAGTGTTATCTGTCCGCCTCAATGTCTGTCATAAAATGCTCCCTTCAATCTTACAGGTCTAGCCTCATTGACGAGGAACATGATGACGATTCTGTTGAAGCCAAGTTAAAGGCGATGGAAGAAGCGGCAGATGATATGCCTTCACCTTCTGCACTGGATATTCTTTGCGATTCCTTCGGTCTGTCACCATTTGAAAGAGATATTCTTCTCCTCTGCGCTGGCGTTGAGATGGATACAGAATTTTTCTCATTATGTTCTGCCTTACAGGGAGACCGGGTTACTTACCCGACATTCAGCCTGGCGATGGCAGGGTTACCCGATCCTCACTGGAGCGCGATTCTCCCGGGAGCTCCTCTCAGATACTGGCGGCTGATAGAAGTAGGTAATGGATCGTCACTGGTTACAAGCCATCTAAGGATTGATGAAAGAATACTTCATTATTTGGCCGGGCTTCACTGCATTGACGAACGGCTTGTTAGTTTGACAGTCCCGGTAAAAAGCAATATTTGTATTTCACCCTCTCATGTGAAAATAGCCCAAAAGATTGCATTGGCATGGACAAATACAAGCCGACAGCCAGTCATTCAGCTTTGCGGCAGCGAAACACAGGAAAAGAAGAATGTGGCAGGGGTAGCAAGCGAATATATGGGCAGCCTTCTGCGCACCGTTCCAGCTAGCTTTATCCCGGACAGGCCGGAAGAGTTGAGTGAGTTCGTTCGATTGTGGGAGAGGGAAGCTATTCTGAATAAGCTAATTCTTCTTGTAGATTGCGACGATCTAAATATGACTGATCGGACGAAAGAAAACTCAATCCGATATATCGTTGACAATCTCGAATGCCCGGTGATTGTTTTAACCAGAGATAGATGGCCGGGAGGCGAGAGACCAGTACTTTTCTTTACTGTTAACAGGCCTGCCGTTGAGGAGCAATTCTCACTCTGGATAGATATGCTCGGGCCAATGGCTGCAAAGCTTGATGGGGGGCTCGACCACATTGTTTCGCAGTTTAATCTCACCGCTCAGGACATCGTGGATGCCAGCCAGGAAGCACTTTCTATCTTTGAACAGCAGGAAGAGAGCATTTCCGCCAAGGATATTAAAGACATGCTATGGGATGCATGTAAAAGTTATACAAGGCCGAGACTCAGTAATTTATCTCAGCGGATAGAGCCTGTAGCTACATGGGACGACCTCGTACTACCTAAACAACAGATACACATGCTAGAGAACATCGCAGCTCATGTCCGTAACCGAGCTAAAGTGTACGAAGAATGGGGATTCGCAGCAAAAAGCACGAGGGGCTTAGGTATAAGTGCACTATTCGCCGGAGCAAGCGGTACCGGGAAAACTATGGCAGCAGAAGTGCTTGCCAACGAGCTTCGGCTCGATCTTTACCGCATCGACCTAAGCCAGGTAGTCAGCAAATACATCGGAGAGACTGAGAAGAACCTGCGACAAGTGTTTGATGCTGCCGAAGATGGAGGAGCTATTTTGCTGTTCGATGAAGCGGATGCTCTTTTCGGAAAACGCAGCGAGGTAAAGGACAGCCACGACCGCTACGCAAATATTGAAGTTAGCTACCTTCTCCAGCGTATGGAAGCCTACCGAGGCCTTGCCATACTGACTACGAATATGAAGAATGCGCTGGACACAGCCTTCATGAGAAGATTACGTTTTATTATAGAGTTCCCGTTTCCCGATATGGCCTTACGGACCGAGATCTGGGAACGCACGCTTCCCCAGAAAATACTCAATGACGATATTGTAATTGAAAAGCTGGCCCAGCTGAATGTTACTGGAGGTAGCATTAGGAACATTGCGCTGAACGCGGCATTTATGGCAGCTGAGGATAAAAAACTCGTGCAAATGAGCCATATGATACGGGCGGCCCGTATGGAATATTACAAACTGGAAAAACCATTGACAGACGCAGAGATAAGGGGATGGGCATGAAGCCGCGCAGGATAGAAGTTGAGATTCAGGAACTCGTGCTGGAAGGTTTTCCTGCGGGGGACCGGCGCCGGATCTTGGATGCAGTCCAGGCTGAAATCGAAAGGCTGCTAATCCGGAGAGGACTCCCAGCTGAATTTACTAGCAGTGTACAGATCGATAGAATTGACGGTGGCTCTTTTCCATTGCAGAAAAACTCAAAAGAGGATAATATCGGACTACAGGTTGGTAAAGCAGTGTATGGAGGGTTGCGGAAATGAGCTTGGTAGCTCGAGATGTCGCAAAAAGTAACGGCGGCTCATCTCCTTTAGTTTCGGTTACTCATCCTAAAGGCGTATTATTACAGCGAAAATATGAGACTAAGAAGTACGATCAAGAAAAAAAGCAAAGATCATTGCAAAAAAAATCTTCCAGCCGGAAGATGTCTTCGGAAGTGCCGCCTGTAGTTCACGAAGTGCTCAAATCTTCCGGGCAGCCATTGGATACTGACACAAGGAAGATAATGCAGACACGGATAGGACATAACTTTAGCAATGTGCGCATCCATACAGGCTTGAAGGCAGCCGAATCAGCAAAATCAGTATCTTCTCGAGCATATACTGTTGGCAGTGATATTGTTTTGGGAAAGAGAAATTTTAATCCTGTCAATTTAGATGATAAGCACCTACTTGCCCATGAACTTGTTCACGTCTCACAACAGCGATTAATCCCAAATTCGAAAGATAACTTACAAATTGGAGATTCCAATGATGTGCGAGAATATGAGGCAGATCAGGCTGCAAACGACATTGCCAATGGGAGAAAGGCATATGTTTCGTCAGTTCTAACAAAGCCAACAGTCCAGCGTAGTCCAGCAGGTGATCTTGTCCACAAACACAAAAATTGGTATAAAGGGCTAGACGAAGAATCTCTTGCCAAAGACTTACTTGACAAGGCAAAAAAAGGAGAATTTGAAACCATACAAAGTACTTTTGATGAGATAGGGTTTACGAATCGGGATGACTTAGCGGTCAATTTCATGGAAGCCGCCAGTGATAGTGATCTGTTACCAATTGTAAAAAACGAGAAAGGACGCAGACTACTTGACCGTCTATTCGATGAGCTGACCGAGGGTAAGATGATGTCAGATGAGGCTATTCAGGCAGATAGGATAATAAAATTAAAAATGAGTCAAAAGTCGATATCTGCATTTCCTCAAAGTCCTTCAGAGTTGAAGAAAAAATTCCCTTATCGTCTTCCAGGCTTAACTGTAGTAGATGACGCTCCCATTAGAGCTAAAAGAAGTAAAAATGGTAAAATATTTGTTAAAATGCCAGCGCGAGTAAGTGGCGTACGAAAATTTGCAGAAGAAACTAAAACGTTGCCATCAGAAGTTTTTTCTAGTGGTATAGAGTTACCGGAAGATGAAATTATCACCGTGAAAATGTACGATTTGGGCGGGGTCGAGGTACAAAGGCCAGCCTTATTCCTCGTTCAGCTGTCAAATGAGACCTCGACAAAGGTAGTGGAGAAAATAGTGGAATCTTCTGCAATCGGAATTACTTTGGGAACGTCAGGGGTGGCTGGAGTAGGTGCCAGAAACATCCTGGGTACTGTTCTGATGTGGGCAGACAGAGTTGCTTTAGTCGTTGGGACGTTAACTAGCATTATCTCTGAACACAGAGGATGGATTATCGAAAAGCATGGCGCTGATGGTAAAGAATTCGTTGAATATATTGATATTCTTAATAGTGCTATTGCGATTTATGGTGGGGCGAGAGTACTTTTAAGTATGCCGAAGCTGCTCTCGGGATTGCGTAAAGTTTATAATAACTGGATTAAGGTTGCACGCAAATCAGAAAATACTCTTAGTACTGCCCAAAGTAGTGCCGTTAATAAGATCAGTAAAGAAATGGAAGAGGTACTAGAAAGCGCAGAAAATGCAAAGAAAGCTAGACAAGGTACTGGAACGAAGGAAATAATCGGAGATGCCGGTGCGTCGGAAAGAGCTGAAGGGTCAAATGTTATTGATTTTGCTGAAGAGAAGGCGAAGCGTATAAACAGCCCTGGTAACAAGCGAGCTTTAGCAGAAGGTCGCGAAGGCTTCAATAAGGGAGCTGACAAAATGGAAGGAGAAGAGTTTGCTTTCCGCGAAGAGTCTTATAATCAGCAGATGGGTCTTGAAGCAACTGGTACTGACAATGTCTCTTCCATCCCGAAAGCGTCACTGGGACCTAAGAACAAATCGGCAGGTTCCGTAGGTAGCACACTTTCAAAGGGTAATGTAACGACAAATACTAAGACCGGTGGCAAGGCAAGTGGAGGGAAGAAAGGAGGCGCTACTGGCAATGCCGATGTCGAAGTAAATGAAGAAGGCATAGTGAAAGTTGATCCTCGATCTAGAGGAGCTGCTATAGAGGATGCTCATATCTTAGAACATGGCTATATCAAGCTTAAAGATTGGTTTAAAACACTAGATGCGGTCATAGGAGCAAAGAAAAACTGGTACAAGCTAGGTGATTATTACGTTAATGAATTTTCCGGTGGAAAAGGTATCTCCGTTAAGTCCACTAATTCTACTAATGAGGCATATCTGCAGAATTATTTCGATGAGTCGATCGAAGCATTAAAAGATTTTGAGGAAGGTTCTCGTAGATTAGGAAAAGTTATTGATAAAGTAAGGAACTTAGATGGCAAAGAACTACATTTAATATTCGATGAGGAAACTATCGTTAAAGATAAACAAGCATTGGTTAATTTGATGCAAAAGTTTAAAGCCAAGGCTAAACAAATAGACATAGACTTCGAATGGTGGATCTATAGAGATGGTAAAGAAAAACTTGGATCAATATTTGTAAATGAAAAATAATGGTGGAAAAATTTTGGATTTCATGTAGTTCCTCGGCTCGCTTTTATAAGCAAATAAATTTCTCCTGTTTTTCATAAGCTTAAGAATAGCCACATGAACTTCAAGTTTTAATTTCAAGATTACTATCTTCTATCTTTTTGGAATATGGAACTAGGTTTTTTCTTTAAATAATTTTGACTTGAAACTCATTTGAATTTTTTATATTTTCCAATCTAAGAGCCTTAATCCGGTTCTGAATTTTGCCGCAATTGGCAATCTGTTCCTGAAAGCATCTTATGGTGAGTTCAGTTATTCAAGTTTCAGTGCTCTATGAGACCTTCTGTTGCATTATAAGATAAGTTCATCAAAGGTCTCAATCTTCCCTCTAAATCTCTTATGTATGATCCATTTCTCGACTCCTCCATTTGTCTGAGGATGAATTATAGCTACAAGTATTGGTTTAATTCTAATGCTTCAATTGACTCTTGAACCACTCCATGAGCCATCCTTGATAATCCTATGACAAAGAATTCACTTCCATGATCCAGTATGATTTCCTTAAGGGAAAAATATCCCAATACTCCTTAACAGACTCGTCTATTATTACAATTGTGTTTTCAGTATTGCATTGAATGTTTTCCCTACCACAATAATCAGTCTTGACGAGTCATCAAGAATAGGCACAGGATTGCAATCCAAATAAAGGATTTTCATGCCAATCAATGTAGCTGCAAATATGCTATGTTCACGTTCATATACACATTTTCTACGTTATTTCTTTTTATTTTCTTGATGAGCAAGGTTCATACTATGAATAAGAGAACTTTGTTGCCAACTTTCTCTCTCCAACTAACGGAGTGTAAAAGTTTCACTTTATTCCTCTCTAGCGTATATTTATCTTTTCCACTTTTTCTCATTTTAACTTTTTAAATTTTAAAAATTATTCAACATATCTAAATACGATAATGCTAACTATATAAGCTATATGACAACGTTTCCCGGTTCTCCATTGCTGATGAAAGGTGCGTTAATTGCCATCGACTCTTCAGGAATGCCCTGCAAGTCTGTGGTTTTTCAGTACAACCCTGATACGCTCTCTCGGACGCTTCAGCCTCAAATAACCGGGAGTGACAGTAATAAGCTTGAAGAGATGCGTATCAAAGGCGCACCAATAGAGACTATCAAGCTAGAAATTGAGATCGACGCTACGGATCGACTGGAGAACGCGGAAGGGAGCGCGGTGACTGCAGGCATCTATCCTCAGCTTTCGGCTCTTGAGCTTTTCGTCTATCCGAATAGTGGAGACGTGCTGGCGAATTCTGTATTACTTGCTGCAGGATCGATCGAGATTGTCCCGCCGCTTGCGCCTCTTATCGTTTTTGTCTGGGGGCCTAATCGTGTGCTGCCTGTCCAGATTACCGAATTTAGCATCACTGAAGAGTCATATGATGTCAACCTAAATCCGATTCGTGCAAAGGTGTCTCTAGGTTTGCGCGTGCTAAGTTACAATGATCTTCCTGCTGGGCATCCGGGATACTCTATCTTTATGGCTCACCAGATTGGGAAGGAAGTCATGGCAAAGGCTGGCATTGTGGGTAATATTCCTGATTTTAGAGGTGGTTTTTCAAAAACGTTTTAATGTGAAGTTTATTGTGGAGTAGGTGCAATATGTTTGAGCCGACTAGCCGTTATTATGCGTTAAGTAATGCTTCACTGACCACGTCTGATGGTCGTGAAATTGTGTATAAGTCTAGGCGCTTTTTGCCTCAGGGGAAGGATATGCAGCTGGCAGCTGAGGTTGGTGTCGTTGAGGGCGACAGGCTGGACCAATTGGCAGCCCGCGCAATTGGAGACCCGGAACAGTTCTGGCGCATCTGCGATGCAAATGACACGATGAACCCGCTGGATCTCATGAAAACGGGGCGTACTTTGCGAATCTGTGTGCCGCAGTTCTGAGGTTGGGCAGATGAACCAGCGTGGAATCCGCCTGGAGTTATTGGCGGGACCTAACGTGCCTGTGCCACTGCCGCTCACCCTGACAGAGGCATTGCAAAGAGCACAGGTGAAATTCGGTGAGGATAATTCGGGCTTTGAGTTAACTTTCAAGATCGGGAAGACATATTCCGGTATGCCGGACTTCCAGCAGATTAACAACCCTCAATTGAAGCCCTTCAGCAGGGTTATTATAATTGTCAGGTTCAATGCCATACCCTATGTGCTCATGGATGGCATTATCATGAACCAGCAACTTTCTCATGAAGGGGACGGGAGCGAGATACTGACGGTCATCGGCGAAGACGTCAGCATCATGATGGATCTGGAGGAAAAATCGACGGAGCATCCCGGACAGCCAGACAATGTAATCGCCACGAGGATCATAGCAAGCTATTTCAAGTACGGCTTGGTACCGACAGTCATTCCTCCTTCTTCGATTGATACACCCAGTCCGCTAGATAGAGTGCCGTCACAGCAGTGCACGGACCTTGAATACCTAGTTCAAATGGCAAAAAAATATGGTTACGTTTTTTTCATCATACCGGGACCTGTTCCCATGTCTAATATTGCTTATTGGGGACCTCCTAGGCTGCTGGAGATACCACAGCGAGCACTGTCAGTCAACCTTGGTCCCGAGACTAATGTGAAGTCGATCAATTTTCGCAATGACTCGTTAGTGCCTGTCGACATTTCAGGCAGTATTCAGGACAGTTCAACAAATAATGTCATACCAGTCATGGCCGGCGTTAGTACTCGCAGGCAGCTCTCATTGTACCCAGCGGACACAAACAATTCTTTTAAGCGAAAAAAACGTTTCAGAGCACTGTCAGGGATGAACGTTACTCAAGCTAATGCCCTTGCCCAAGGAATGAAGGATGCAGCTGGTGATGTCATCATTGCGGAAGGTGAGATTGACGCGCTGAAGTACAATGGTCTGCTAATGGCAAGGGGCATAGTCGGTGTCAGAGGAGCCGGATTCATGAACGATGGTTTGTATTATGTCAAACGAGTTACACATAATATAAGCCTTGGCGAGTATACACAGAGCTTTACGCTTTCCCGCGAGGGTGTGGGAGCTCTTTCTCCGGAGGTTTTCTCGTGACCGGATTTTTCGGCAAATATCGCGGTACTGTGGAAAACAATAAAGATCCCTCGAATCATGGACGATTGCAGGTTAGTGTACCTGACGTGCTTGGTGACGGAAAAATGAATTGGGCAATGCCTTGTGTGCCTTACGCTGGAAATCAAGTTGGCTTTTTTTTCACACCAGCAAATGGAACCAAAATCTGGGTAGAATTCGAGAGTGGCAATCCGGATCTTCCGATCTGGACAGGCTGTTACTGGGATGATCGTGAACGACCGGAGTTAGTTTCTTCACCCGACATCAGAATGATCAAGGCTAATGCTGGTACAATCATGATCAATGACACCAAGGGTTCAGAAGGCATTACTATCGAGACAGAATCCGGCATGAAGATCTCGATTAGCTCTGCAGGCATCGAGATTAACGACGGAAATGGCGGAAGTGTCAAACTTTCATCAGGTAAGGTGTCAATAAACGACAATGCACTGGAGGTCATGTGATGCCTGGCTATCTCATCCAAGTTAGTGCCTCTATTATGTGCCCTCACGGAGGGCAGATTTCGATCAACTCTACGAATACTAGAGTAAAAGCCGGGGGGCAGCCTGTCACCACTACAGCTGATATTTTTACTATATCTGGCTGCTCTTTTATGGTAGCCAATAAACCTCAACCATGTGTCAAAGTTCAGTGGATTGTGCCAGCTTCACGTGTCAAAGTGGGTGGTAACCCTATAGTTCTACAGTCCAGTACGGGCCTTTGCCAGAGTGCAGAACAGATCCCTCAGGGCCCACCAAATGTTACATCTACACAGACCAGGGTGAAGGGCACATGACTCAGATTGACTATCCTTATCATATTGACGGAAGTGGAAGGACTGCTTTATGCAACCAGGACGATCACATCAGGGACATGATCGAACAGGTACTTTTCACTTCACCCGGGGAGCGAGTTAACCGGCCGACTTTTGGCAGCGGCCTCCATCAGCTTGTGTTTGCTCCAGGAGGGGATGAGCTTGCTGCGGCTGCACGCATTGTCGCTCAAGGAGCTTTGCAGCAGTGGTTAGGTGATCTGATCCAGGTAGAAGCCATAAATGTTGAAAGTCAGGATTCCACACTAATTGTGACCGTACAGTATGTGGTAAGACGAAACCAGAAACATCAGGTAGCACAGTTTACAAAGGAAGTATAAAAATGAAAGCTGTTTATCGATGCCCAAACCAGCTTCGGAGGACTAAGGTTAAAACTCTTACGACAGATGACGGTAAGCCAGTGTTGAACGGAATTGACTATCTGGAGGTTGCCGAAGATGTAGGCACTTTGACGGTATTTTTCATACATGACTTCGCTGACATGCCAGGCTCTTATCCGGAAGTTAGTAACTTCATTATCGATGGAGGAAAACCTGTCAATATACTAAAAGCCAACCCTGTTGATACTAACCTTGATGAGAAAAAAAGGAAAAAAGTCATACTTACGATTTCTGGATCGGGAGACTTCGGTCCTTATAAGTTGCGACTTGTCGAGTCTGCACTTAGTGACAGACCACCTAAAGGTTACGATCCGCAGCTTTCCGAAGTTGAATTTGTTTTCAGGCTCAAATGCCGGAATGAGTATGATTGCACCACGGCTCCACTCTGCTCGGAAGAGCCAGTTATCGAGCCTCAGATAGATTATATGGCCCGTGACTATGCCAGTTTCCGTCGACTCGTGACCGATCGTCTTTCTGCGGTTGTGCCCGATTGGAATGAGAGAAACCCGGCTGATCTGGGAGTTGCAATAATTGAAGCTATGGCCTATGTAGGAGACTATCTGAGCTATTATCAGGATGCTGTAGCCACGGAAGCCTATCTAGGGACTGCCCGAAGAAGGGAATCTATCCGCCGTCACGCTAGGTTGCTTGATTATCAGATACATGACGGATGCAATGCTAGGGTCTGGGTTCACGTTAAAGTGGAACCCAGAGAAGTATCTTTAAGCAAAGGTACAAAGATGCTAACCCGGTTTACCGAATATGAAGAGCGCATCAGTATTGATTCTCCAGCGTACAGGCAGGCAATGCACACACATTCTCTCGTTTTTGAGGCAATGCATGATGAAGTGCTATATCATAGCCATAATGAGATCTACTTCTACACATGGGATGAAGATAAATGCTGTCTGCCCAAAGACGCTACGTCTGCTACACTGAGAAACCCTGCTCTTGTATCTAATCCTGACAAGACACTGAGATTGGTCCCCGGACAGGTACTGGTCTTCGAAGAGGTAAGAAACCCTAAAAGTAAATTGAAAGAAGATGCGGATCCGGCTCATCGCCAAGCTGTTAGGTTAACTCAAGTGAGCTACGATATAGATCCGCTTAATAATTTACCCATAGTAGAGATTAGCTGGGCTCAAGAAGATGCTTTAAAATTTCCATTATGCTTGTGGGAAGTTCTCGATGAAAAGAACAAGAAGGTTCCTGTAAGCGTAGCTAGAGGTAATATTGTACTCTGTGATCATGGAAATACTGAAAAGGAAGATTTGAAAATCAAGCCTCAAGAAGTCGTTTACAAACCTTTAGGCAAAGGGCCTATTACACAGCAGGGGCGCACACGCAATCGCAAAGGTCATATGATACTGTTTGACCCCGAAGCGCCTGCAAGTTCCGCCGTCCTGAATAAGTGGCAGGCTACAGATATTTTGCCTGATATAAGACTATTTGAAGGAGGCATCGAACACAGGGAATGGATTCCGGTCAAAGATCTACTGAACAGTGATAGATTCGAGTGCAATTTTGTAGTCGAGATGTTGGACGATGGAGGCTCTAGATTACGTTTTGGCGACAACGTCCATGGAAGGACTCCTGAGGACAAATCAACCCTAGAAGCGATATATCGTGTTGGCAACGGTAAGATTGGCAACATTGGACAGGAAGGGATAGCTCATATTGTCTCCGATGACGATGGCATTGTATGCGTTAGGAATCCACTACCAGCGTCTGGCGGTATGGACCCCGAGCCAATCGAGAAGGTTCGACTAGACGCGCCTCAGGCGTTCTATATTCAGGAAAGGGCTGTTACCGAGGAAGATTATGCAGCATTAACAGAACGTCACAATGAAGTTCAAAAAGCCGTTGCTATGCTCCGTTGGACCGGGAGCTGGCATACTATGTTAATCATAGTTGATCGGAAAAACGGACTACCAGTTGATTCCACCTTTAAGGAAGAGCTGAAAGCATTCCTCGAGCGCTATCGTCTTACAGGGCAGGATATTGAGGTCAACACTCCTGTATTCGTGCCTTTGAATATCCTGCTGGAAATCTGCGTAACTCCTGGATTTGTCCAGGCAGATGTAAAAAAAGCCCTAATGGATGCTTTCTGTAACTACGACCTTCCTGGTAACTTACGGGGCTTTTTCCACCCGGACAACTTCACCTTCGGTCAGACTGTTTTTCTTAGTCAGATTGTGGCAATGGCAGCGAAAACACCCGGTGTTCAGTGGGTCAAGCCTGAGAAATTCCACAAGTGGGGACATCCGGAGTTTGATGGAATCAGCAGCGGTCAGATAACAATGCAACGCTTGGAGATCGCTCGACTGGACAATGACCCGAACCATCCGGAAAACGGGCATATTGATTTTGACATGAGGGGTGGATTATGAGCGATAATGACGTACAGGAGTCCTGTAGTGAATGTGTTAAAAAGGATAGCGGACGGTATAACCCACCGGGTCAGCCTGCAATAAAGTACAGAATTGGTACGCACAGTTCTTTCATAAGCAGCATGATCTCGGGGCTATCAAAAAAACAGATAGAGGCCGTCTCTAGCAGCATACGTCCACTGCTGAGATTGACAACTCGTGAAGCTGACGACCCTTCGATCGCATTGCTGGACACCTGGGCTACAGTCGCTGACGTGCTAACTTTTTACCAGGAGCGCATTGCCAATGAAGGGTACTTGCGTACAGCCACTGAAAGGCGATCAATTTTAGAATTGGCTCGGGCTGTGGGTTATGAACTTAAACGCGGTGTTTCAGCTGGCGCTTACCTGGCATTTACAGTTGAGGACACAGTGAAGACCAATCCCGTACTTGTGCCTAAAGGCACGAAAGTACAGAGCTTACCAGCGGCAGGCAAGCTCCCACAGACTTTTGAGACTAGCTACGATCTCAATGCCCTGCGCGAATGGAATGAACTGAAGCCACTATTAAAGAAGCCATCTAACCTAAAAACTATTGATGAGAAAACGATTGATAAAAAATTAATATTTACATTTAAAGGAACCGATCTGAACTTGAAACCTGGGCAGATCCTGCTCTTTATCGACTCAGAAAAAGAAGATAACCCCGATGACAACTCGTGGGATTTTAGAATAGTCAAAAGCTCTAATCCAGATTTTTCCAATAATGTTACAAATGTCGAACTTGACGATAAATCAGGTCGCAATATATCGACTACGCCGTCTTGGACATTAAAAGCTAAAGGAAATCTATATGTCTATGCTTTTTATCTCAAAGCAGGTTTATTCGGGCACAACGCTCCTGACTGGAATGCCTTATCTTTAAAAGTGAAAGAAATATATCCTGGAGTTAAAACGGGTCAGATTCCCGACGAGTGGCCGCTATATTCGATCGAAGAATGGTATCACAAAGCAGTCCTCCCTTCAAAAGAATCTAGTGGTCACGGTCTTTATGCGGAGTACTATGACGATACCCCCGATGGCACCCAAGATGATACAAAATTTAAGAAGCTTAAGCTGAAGAGGATCGATCCTTTCGTTGATTCAAATGAATTGTTTCCGGATTATCGCCCCAATGACGGGATTGGTCCTTTGAATTTTTCAACTCGCTGGACTGGAAGGCTGCTATGTATAGAGTCTGGCAACTATGAAATTAATGTCGAATCGGATGACGGTGTAAGGCTATGGATAGATGGAAAGAAGGTCATCGATGATTGGAGTGATCACAGCTCTAGATCTCAATCTGTAAAAATGACACTGATAAAAAATAGAACTTATGACTTAAAACTCGAATATTACCAGGGTCCGGGCGTTGCGGTTATGAGACTTCAATGGGCTCTGCTGAGTAAAACCAATAGTATAATACCGGAAGAAAACTTGCTCCGTCCGTTGCCTGGAATCTACATTGATCCGTATGACCCTGAAATTTTTGCTGACAGCTGGATCTTGCTATCAACTCCAGATAGGAAAGAACTTTTTAAGGTTGAAACTGTTACTGAGATTGCTTGTAATGGATTCATGCTATCAGGCCAGACAACGCTTGTGACCGTTAAACCGACAGGTTGTGCTAACAATCTTTTTTTGTTTAACGATCGGCTTAGGGATACTATTGTTTATGCTCGGAGTAAGCCTCTCGAAGTTGCCAATGAGCCCATCGATGAATATGTATCAGAATGCAATGTCGAAATAGAAGGGACCGGCCTTGACCTTGAACCCGGTCATGAGTTTTTGGTATCTGGAACAGACAAAGAAGAAATTTTTAGACAAGAGCGTGTTACGCTGAAAGATAAGCAGACTGATAAGGGCGCGAATACGACGACACTTACCTTTAACGAGAACCTGCTGTACAAATATAAACGTAAAGATACAGCCATCTACGCAAACATCGTCCATGCTACACACGGCGAGACAGTTAATGATATCCTGGGTAGTGGTGACAGTTCAATAGCCAACCAGTGTTTCCGGCTAAAAAAGCCTCCACTTACCTACATTCATGCTGCCACACCATTTGGTTCACGTAGCGAGCTTGAAGTACGCATTAACGGGATACTATGGGAGGAACGACCTTCCTTATTCGATGCAGAGCCTACTGACAGGGTATACATAGTGCGTTTTGACAATGACGGAAATGCCTACCTAATATTCGGCGACGGGAAAAAAGGCTCACGTCTTACTAGTGGCATAGAAAATGTGATTGCCAGATACCGTAGTGGTATTGGGATAGATGGCGAGGTTGCTTCCGAAACTCTAACCTTGCTTCCTTCTCGGCCGGTAGGTATTAAAAAGGTCGTAAACCCGGAACAAGCGAGCGGCTCTGAGGATCCGGAAAAGCTGGATGAGGCGAGGAAAAATGCCCCTACAACCGCTTTGACTATGGGACGCATCGTATCTCTGAAGGACTTCGAGAACTTTGTCAAGCGACTGGCTGGAGTTGGAAAAGCGAAAGCAGAAGTACTACTTGTAGATGGAAAGAACGTAATTGTCGTTACGGTTGGATCTAGCACTGGAAAACAAATTGAGGATCTGGAAACGATCTACGAAGCTGTAAATAGTGCCCGAGACCCCGTACAACAGGTGAAGATCTGCAGCTTTGATGATACCTACTTCAATGTGACAGCAGTCATCGAACGTGACAGTACTTACACTTGGCCAGATTTAAAAAGCAGGGTTGTTAAAGAGATCAAAAGTGCCTTTTCTTTTAACCAGAGGGACTTCGGGCAGGCGGTCTCTCTCTCGGATGTGTTAAGCGTTATACAATCAGTCTCCGGAGTTAAGGGACTTACTCTCAGTCTTGCCGGTGGCAAGCCGTCGAAAACAGTAGATACCAGCTCCAATAAGGATGCTTTTATCCCTTCCCTTGCAGCAAATGAGATAAACGGAGAATTCACCGGAGCTCAATTGTTATTAGTTGATTTGAAGCAAGGAGGTATCGATATAAGGAGGCGAAAAAATGACTAACAATGATCGTATCTATCATCTGTTACCTTCTATTTACCGTGTTAGGGATACAGAGAATAACCAGCAGCTACGTGCCCTTCTCAGTGTGATCGAAGATGAAATCTTTAGGGTTGAGAGAGACATAGACCGTCTCTACGAAAATTGGTTCATTGAAACGTGTGATGATTGGTTAGTTCCCTATATCGGTGACTTGTTGGGTGTTATAAATCTGAATCCATCAGTACCTGGAGTGTTCAATCTTCGCTCTTATGTGGCCAATACTCTGGCTTACCGAAGAAGAAAGGGCACAGTCGCTGTAATTGAACAGCTTTCGCACGATGTTACAGGCTGGTCATCCAGAGCTTCAGAGTTCTTCCGGTTGCTCTCCGTTACCCAGAATCTGAACCATATTAGACCTGAGTGCAAAGCCACTATAAGCTTAAAAGATTCAAACGCCCTCGAGCTGCTAGACGGACCTTTCGAATCGGCATGTCATACAGTAGACATACGCAAGATGGACGGCATCAAAGGGAAGTATAACATCAGGAACGTGGGGATATACCAGTGGCCAGTGCAGAGTTACACAATAACGAAGGTTAGTGCATGTTGTAAAGGCGACAAGTCTGACTCCTCACAAAACGGTACTACATATTATTATTTTAATCCACTAGGTTGTGAGCTCCCTCTGCTTAATCCATCTCAAGCCGAGATGGAGATCACACATATTGCTGAAGAGTACAACGTTCCAGGCAAGCTGCGCCGTAGAGCCCTATACGATGATCTGGAAGAATTTCGGCAGGCATTAGTCGATGGCAAAACTCCTGACAGCAATTACTTTGGCGGCAAGCCGGTTTTTGAGATATTTATTAACGGATCTTTGATTCCTCCAGAAAAGATATTAATTTGCGACCTGAAGGTACCAATGGAGAGAAAATGGGCACCACCTTTATTTAAAAAGTATTATCGAAAGAAGTCAGACGGAACGAAAATTGTGACTAAAATTACGATTATGGCTGCTGTAGATCCAGAAAGAGGTCTTCTGGCTCTTTCTAATGGAACTAATACTGATTCAGAGGGAATACAGGTTAGCTACACCTGTGGATTTAGCAGTGATATGGGGGGTGGACCTTATAACCGGATAGAGTCCGTCAAAAAGTTGGAGTCCGAAAAAAAGTTCAAACTCTCTGAAGTTGACTGGCAGGCCGGAGTGAGCAAAGACGAAAGCGTCCATTCCGATAGAGTCTTCAGTACTCTGGATGAAGCATTGAAAGAATGGGAGAAACAAGCTGCAGGTAAAAATGGTGTAATCGCAATAATGGATAATCAATTGTATGCTAAAGATCATGGGACGATAGAAGTGAAAATCCATGAGAATAGTAAGTTGCTTATTGTTGCTGCAGGATGGCCTGAAGAGGATGACCCTGTGACGCCGGAACTTAAGAAACGTATTAATGGCCATGTGGTGCCAGAAGGTCGGCACCCATACCTTAAATCCGACATTGAGGTGACTGGCACTGCGTCTGAGGAAAATTTGGAGCCTGGAGACTTGATCCTGAATGGGCTCCTAATCGGTGGCAATGTCAAACTCAAGAATGGAAATCTAGGTCTGCTCCAGATAGATCACTGCACTATTGTTCCAAACTCTGGTGGCATTATTATCGAGCCTATATCTCCCGGCACGGTGAAACAGTCCCTTACATCGATCAATGTCCTTAGTAGTATTTGCGGCTCGATATCTGCCGAATTAGAAGCAGATATTTCGCATGTAAACAAGGTAACGATAGAGGATAGCATTATTGATAGTACCAGTGAACCTGTAATTAATCTCGCAAATACTGAAGTCGATATCAATCGGAGTACGATTTTAGGCGGAATAAATGTCCGCAGCATAAAAGCTAGCGATAGTATATTTACAGGGCAGGTTGAAGCAGACCGTCAGCAGGTTGGCTGTGTTCGTTACAGTTTCGTGCCTTATGGTTCGTCCACTCCACGGCGCTACCGCTGCCAGCCTGATACTGCACTGGAGGATGCGAAAAGGAAAGGTAATTCGGGCTCCAAGGAATTACTTCTAGAAACGCAACAAAATATTATCAATTACCTGAAGCCTGCGTTTGAATCCACAAAATACGGAGAGCCGACATATTCTCGTCTCGCACTAACTTGCCCTGATGAAATTGCATCCGGGGCAAGCAATCGATCAGAAATGGGTGTTTTTTCATCTCTTATGCAGCCACAGCGGAAAGCTAACCTGAGAATCGTCTTGGACGAATACATGCGGTTCGGAATGGAAAGCGGGATATTTTACATTCATCAATGAGGAAACGAGGTATTTTGAATGAAGGGTGACACAACGAGAAAAACGTTCCGAAAAAGCAAACACTATAGCGGCGTTCTAAAACAGCAGGGTCGCGTGGATGTCGATTCGGACTGGAACGAACAAGTGGAGATTGAAGACCATCTAAGGCGCAAAGCTGTGAAAGACACTCTTGGTTGCTGTGCAGCTCCGGTGACAAATAGTGCATTTCAGGTATCTCTGGTTGCTGTACCGACAGATGATGATGAACTGCGATTGAAATTGTCTGCAGGCCGCATGTACGTTGATGGTATCCTTTGTGAAAATGATACTCCTGCAGTAGAGATTAAGCTGGACAAAAATAACAAAAATAAAGTGCAGATCATCTCCCAGGGCCCTCAAGACCTTTTTGGATTCAAGACGAACGACATTGTTGAAATCTGGGAAGATGGATCAAAAAATACTCAAATACTAAAAATTATAGGGGTAGATAGCGACGGCATCGCCCTAGACAGCGACCTAATTTCGATGACTCTCCCTCTCTTTTTGAGACGAATTGTCACCTATGATACACAGGATGATTACTCTGAAGCTCCTACCTTCGATTTAAACAAAAAATATCTCATTTATCTCGATGTCTGGCAACGGCATATCACAGCGATCGAGGACAAAAATATCCATGAGATTGCCCTTTGTGGACCAGATACTGCCACAAGGATTAAGACTGTATGGCAGGCGAAGCTTGCGTTCCTTCCTTCCGACTCAACCAACGATATAACTAGCGTGTGGACAAGCATCACTGAGAAACGCAATGCGAGAATGACAGCATGGGTTGAAGAGCCCGAAGGATGGGACGACTGTTCTTTGTCACCTGCAGCACGTTACCGTGGCTTGGGAAACCAGCTTTATCGTTTAGAGATCCATGACGAAGGAAGATACGTGCCAAAGGAATCCGATTGGTTCAAAGTTTCTGCTAATCGAGAAGATAAAAGAGAAGTGGAACTTACCAATCCCGGAAACTCACAATGGAGAATAGGTCAATTAGTCGAGCTTTCGAAAGACGGAAAATCACTTGGTCTATCGCGCATAATTGAAAATAATGATAATAAATTTCTTTCTCTGGATAGAGAAGTCAGCGACCAGTTCTTTATAAGGAAGGTAGCTACTTACAAATGGTCACGAGATAACGGGTCAGTATTGAGATCTGTAAACAGTATCGATAATTCTCCTAATCAGATTATCATTAGCGTATCCGGACAGGATATTCCTCAAGTATTTGCTACTGGTCAATGGGTAGAAGTTACAGATGAAGGCTGTGATCTGCGAGAAGAACCTGGGGTTCTTGTCAGACTAAAAGATGCTAAGGGTAATGTTCTAGACTATGACAGCAACACGATGGTCTGTATTAAACCAAATTATTCTGGTAAATTAAGTGAAAACTTCCCTCCCAATAGTAAGCTAAAAGTGCGTCTCTGGGACCATGTATCCAACGATCCGACTATTGTCATAGACAGTGGTTCCTTAGAGCTTGAGCACGGCATTAATATACAGTTCTACCCAGGTGATGAGTACAAAACGGGAGATTACTGGCAGATACCTGCCCGTTCGATTGACGGCTCCATCGAGTGGCCATCCTATGTTGATAAGGATCATGTGTTTGTCCAGCGTCATGGAATCAAGCATCATTACTGTCGGCTTGCCACTTATAACGGCAATGGCTCGGAAGAAGGTATAGTACAATCCCAGAATCAGTTTCTACCGTTCTCAGAAACTATCACGCTCTCATATGTTGGTGGTGACGCACAGGAAGGATTTCCTGGAGAAAGTCTGGATAGACCGCTAGAAGTAGCTATTTACAAAGGCGGGCTACCTCTAAGGGATGCTACTATTGTTTTTACGGCCGATTCTGAAAACGGGATTCTCCTAGACCCTAAAACCGGCAAAACTGGAGGATCTGTTGAATCAAATACTGATTTTGATGGTATTGCAAAATGCTTTTGGACATTAGAGAATAATAGTGAAAAGCAAATTCAGAACGTTACGGCCACGTTGTCGCAAGATGTCTACGTTGACTATAATTACTGTAGCTCCAATTCCCAAAAAGATTGGCCAGACAACAAGCAGACAATACATTTTCATGCCAGACTTAGTACAGTATCACTTGAGTATATCAGCGGTGATGCACAGGAAGTAATGCCCGGTGAGTGGCTTTCTAAACCTTTGGAAATTGCCGTGTTTAAAGGTGGATTACCACATAATGATGCCATTGTTAACTTTGAAATTACTGACGAAGGTGAAATAAAGTCGGACGGCAAAGTTGTGTATAGCGATGGGAAAAAATTGTCTGTGAAAACGGATCCTAACGGCATTGCAGAATGTGAGTGGAAACCGGAAAATAATTATGAAAAACCCTGCCAGCAAATTGAAGTCTCGCTAAATGACTATATTTTAGAAAACATTAGTATTAATTATAAACATTGCCCTAAAATAGTTTTATCGGCACATCTGAACATTGGCATCGCAAGCAATATTGCATTTGATGTGAATAAATGCACATATATTGATCATTACTGTAAAAATAAAAATATTATATGGCCATCTGTACAGGATGCAATTGATGCATTGTGCTCGGCAAAGAAAGAAGGTGGATGTACAGTTGTAGTTCAGTTGGGCGAAGATCTGGTTTATGTGATCTCGACTATGCTGGACAACTTAAGAGAAAGTTTTCCTGATTCTGTTGACAGAGACATATGTATTTGCTTGTTGCCGGGGAATTATTATTCGAAAACTGACTTAAATCTCGAGCCTAAAGATCTAGAAAGAGTAAACTTGAAGATTAGCGGTTGTGGAGAAGGCTCTCGTATAATCGTTGACCAAGGAATTCAATGGGTCTTTTCTGGTATAGAGTCCATAAAGCTGAAGGATTTAAAACTACATTTTATTTCCTCGAAATTATCAATCTTTTTCGAAAATTGTGGTTCAGTTGAGATGAATTCTTGTCATCTCACTGGTTTCGCCCAAAAAGGAATAACTTTGAAAGCATTGAATTGCAAGCGCCTTCTTTTAAAGGATTCCCGGATTAGAGCATTATCTTTTAGAGATGTTAATCTCTTCATTAATGAGCTATTATCGTATACTGATGAAACTAAGCCACAAGAGGATGTAGAATACGCAGTATCTATACTTATGAATTTGTTTGGAAACTGGCGCGATGATGAATCATTCACTATTTTTGCAAAAGTGGGAGCAGGTGAAATTTATGACAATGTATCAGTAGATAATAGAATAAACGCTGCCACTTACATTGAAAATAAGATAGAAAACCTATATAATGTTGATCCACAGAAATATAATCAGTACAAAGAGTTACTAACATCCATAATCAGTATAAATAGAATTTTACCAAAGGAATTATCCCGTGATGTGTTCATTAAAATGATGTATGAAATGATATTAAGTATTCATAATACAATCAATGAATACTTTGGCATCGCTTTGTGTTTGCCCAGAAAACAGACAGGGAAAAAGAAAGTCATTGAAGAAGTAACAATGGAAAATTGTGCCGTTTTTGGAACTATCAATCTGTACGCTGACGAGTGGAGCTATGATCTAAATGTTTTAAATTCCGAGAATTTTATTGTACCAGAGATGGAAAGACTGATGCATGATGCTAGCGGATCGCTATCAATACAGAATTCTCACCTTTTGGGAATTATAATTACTTCTAATCTGTCAGAAATACTTGAAAGAAAGTGTATTCTGTTCCGAAATATTTTCCTATCTAACTCCGTAATCGAACCTGGATGGATTAGATTAGTGGGTCAGGACATCAAATTAACTTCTGATTTCTTTGTGAATTTCGATGTTGAGAGAATTTACAGCTTCATAGTTTGCTCACGTGGTATACTTACGGGCAACAGTTCAGACAAGGATTCTTTAGGAATTTTAACTAGGGTTTTGTCCAAAAAACAAATACTAGAGGCCGCAGATATTAATATAGAGCTCAAAAACCAATAATTTTTTTTTAGTTAGGATGTATGCTTGATTAAAACTGAGATAGCTTCTAATATCTGTTAGTAAATGATTATTTTCTATGACGGAAGGATCACATAAAGAGTATCCAAGCAGCGAAGCTCGTAGCTTACCTCTTCATTCCTGCATTTGGCAGGTTAACATAATTAGAGATATATTTTCATATTTCTCTCACATTAGCTCAATATTTTCCAGTGAACCTCCTCTATGGTTAGTACTTCCGACTCCATTTTTCCTTATTTTTAAGTAAAAAGTTCTGTAATTCCTTGGAATTAGAAAAATATCCAAGCCATTGTAGGTCTTTTTGTAAGTTTCCCTTTTGATCTGGAACCATTTCGTCTTCTTGTTCTAGTTTTGTCCTTAATTTCCACTCTGCAATTGAATAAAACGTCAGGCATAGGACTATTATCATAGTCAATGCCTCAATTCTTGCTTTATTTTTGAGGTAAACTTTAGATATACTAAATGTATCTTCTTTCAAGAGCCTGAATCCTTTTTTACTCTATCTTGTCCTTTGTAGTACTTCTGCATCTCTTCAGGAGAAAGGCTGATATCATTAATCAGCGTGCAGACAATGAACAGGAATAGGTAAATGACTCATAATATGAAGAACGATCTCAGTAAACAGTTTTGTAACCATATTTTACGATTCATCAAGAGTCTACCCAATTACATATTGATTGAGATCTTCTTTTGTAACACCTTCTCCAAAGAGCCTTTCTGTAGAAATGTTCTTGAAGAAATCAGGAAACATATACAAACGCTGTCCTATAAAACCCAGATCATTAAGTATTATAGCTTGGGTGCAGACCGAATGAGGAATATTGTGATTCCTCTCTTTAGAAAGTTTTTCATCGATTAGTTTGCCAACTTAAAATTCTCTGTAAGCTCCTACGATGAGACCGAGGTGAACCAAGAAAGTTGTACGTTTCAATGATGATTCAATTCTTATATTGCTGTTTTTAACTATCATGATAGTAACAAGGGAGAAACTTAGTCTACTTACAACAAATGTAACAAACGTATACAAAAATTCCATCAATTTCTCAAAACAGCAAACCTTAAAACTTAATCTGCTACATAATGGGTATTGGTACTTAATTATAATTATATCCTATGATAAATTCTATTTTGCATTAACTGTACACGACGCAAGAGTTCCTTCCAGAAAAAATTTATATTCGATCTAAAGTAGAAACCTGTACAGTTGAAGGATATAATAGCATATTGAGGCATTTTCTGGCAAGATTGAGAAGAAAGACAAAGTGTTATAAGAAGAGTCTTGAGATTATAAAGTACTCTATTATTTTACTGATGAAATGCAGAAGTAATAAATTAACTATTTAAGTAGCAATGCCCAGCTGCAGCTTGAGTTTTCTTTCATTGGACAGCATATTCTGGGTGAATTGATAAAAGGCCTTTTCCGTCCGGCTGGAGTAAAGCAGGTTGGCGGCTTTCCACTGTAGTTTTTCTCTGATGGCTGCACCTTTCTTAGCGCGCATATTGCTACTGTTCAATTTTTGCAGTTTGCCTTCAAAAAAGGGAATAAACAGGGTAATATATAAAACCATAGCTGCGGTCGGGACGATAAGGGCGAGCAGGCTTAAAGCAGTGAAGTACTGGCTGGAGTTGTGCTCGATAAACAGGCTGAAAGGGGCAGCAAACCATGTGGTGGGAATGAGGAAATGCTACCAGGTGGGATGGAAGGTAACGGTAAGGCGCGTCAGGTTGAATATCCGTCCCATGAACTGGTAGCTAACAAGTATAAAAACCGAAAGCAGTATTGCATATAATTGATCATATCCTTCAGTTTCTCGCCGTCAAAAACGGATAAATGTTCTTATTCGCATGTTTCTTTCCAGGCGTTACACCCAAACGGGAACTTGTTCATCAGGATACAGTTTTTTCAATTTATCAGTATGTGATTTATCGATAAACTTTGATAATCGTGAAATTTCTATAGGCCTTTCAATTGTATTTGCGTAATGCTCTCTTGCATCTTTACTTCCCGAAGGTTGAAGAATAACATGACTCATCTATTAGCACCATGTTCCTGTTAAGTTTTCATAATCTTAGCTAATGTTACAATTTTATATATTTGTCTGTTTTCCACAGGCTTTATTGATTGGATATTTTTTTGAGTTTTGTTGCACGTTGCTGAAAATAGCTTCGGTAACATAATATATAGAGAGTTTGCCAAACTCAAAGAACAAATAAATCTAATTATGCGTAGAATTCCCATTACTTGGTTTAGTGAATGATTCTTCTGTTTACTTATCTTTTAAGATTGGTATCATTGGTCAAATCAGGAAACTGTAAGCTTGAAAGTTTAGGAATTATGTAATGTAGCTTTAGACTTTACAGAAAATTGTTTTATAAGCACATCTGAAAAAAAGTATATATTGCCAATTAACTTAAAATATCAATAAAAGTTAT
>CAZLNG010000030.1:0-36036 GCA_964560735.1 uncultured Methanosarcinales archaeon
TCTGGGCATTGGCGAAAACCCCGCCTCTTCCTATGAATGTATAAGCATCCAGAAGTACTTATATACATCTGTAGATGTATTTAATTTTTAGGATGTTAAATCATGTTGACTTCTGAGCTGAAATCCAACAGAATAATAAAAACCTGGTTTTCAGGAATAAAAGCAAGCGATAGCACGAAGAAAGCATATCTCCAAGGTATGCAGGGATATACGGAGTATACACAAAAATCACCCATAGAGCTTATTGAGGAAGCCGAAAAAGAGATAAAATCCGGTTTTCTCATGCGAGAAAGGAGCATTCTTACATACCTAATGGAATACCGTGAAGGTCTTGAATCACAAGAGCTCGCACCACTTACAGTGAAAAGTAGGATGACTGGTGTTTACTCTTTTTATCGTTTTTACCACATTGATCTCCCTACGCTCCCAAAAGCCACTGTTAACGCGCGACCCGAGTTGAAGCGCAAGAAAATCCCCACTAAGGATGATATCCGTGGGATATTGAAGTACGCAGACCCATTGGAGCGCGCTCTTATACTCGTAGGTGTTTCGAGTGGTCTATCTGCGGTGGATATATCGAATCTGAGAGTTAGCGACTTCTTGAGTGGATATGATGAGAAAACATGTATAACAACTCTACATCTTGTGCGACAGAAGATGAATTATGAGTTCTACACGTTTTTGACGCCTGAAGCATCACGCGCTGTGTTGGATTATATTGATTGGCGTGGTAGGACAGCCAAAAACGAAGGTAGGAAAAGAGATCTGCAACTTGAAAAACAACATATAACCACACCAAATGGGTATCTTTTTGTGAGTAGGGCCATACCTGATTCATATTTCACAACGAAAAACGAGAAAGAGCGCGAGAAGTTAAGGCAATTAGACGAGCGATCCCTAGTGGTAATATACCAGAGGCTCAATGAGGAAGCTAGGGCAAGCGCAGGATATGGTGATTATAATTTAATTCGGTCTCACAACATGCGCCGTTTTTTCAACAGCACACTCCTTGCCGAACACGCCAGCATATTTTTTGTGGATTTTCTTCTCGGGCACAAGCTGGACGCAACACACGAAGCATACTACAGGGCTGATCCGAAGAGTCTGAAAGATGAGTACACGAAGTACATCCCATATCTCACGATAGAAAAACCATTAGATATAGCCGCTAGTGCTGATTGGCAGAGGATTGTTGCAGAAAACGAGAAACTGAGGCTCGAAACAGCACGCCATATTGTAGAAAGAAACGAATTACAGGATTTGAGGAATGAAATCCAGTCTCTCCGCGAAGAACGTCTTGTGACACAAGCAGAAACAGAGCAAGAAAAACAAATCACAGAGAATGAGTTGAAGAAAGAGATTGATGAGCTTCGCCAGCTTGTATCAACACTCGCTGGTGATTTGTTTACTGAGAAGAAAGAGAAAAACAAGATGCCAGATTGGTGATTATTATCACCATTTTATATCTCTTTATATACTCGCTATAATATAAACGTAATAAATATTTTTATGTGAAAGTCTCCTTGTATATATATAGATGTAAAACAGTGTAATCACTACGATGCGCGTAGCGCAAGTTAAAAAAACGAGTCTACCAATACGATTTTTAATTAAAAACAGAAAAACGAGATCAATAAACCCTTAACAGGGTTTAATTGGTTTGCGACAAATCTCTTCTAAGAATTCTCGGTCACAGAACAACGATTCTGCATCTTTTTGTATCACTTTCTTAACATCCCAAACTTCAGGGAGACACATGATTTTTCGCCATCTAGCGACAATGTAAGGGATGATGTGCATCTTCTTAGCTATTTCATCATCAGAAAGACCAGCAAAGTAATACTCTTCTATATCAGCCCAAAGCATATCTAGCGATTCTCTTCTTCTACGAGCTCCACCTGGTTCACCGTTTGGTGGAAGAGTATTTCTCTTTCTCCATTGAAACACAGCACCCTCTTCAATCCCAACAGCCCTACCGATGTCACCATCCACCATACCCTTCGCGTAGAGTGCTTCACACGCCTGGATTGTTTGTTTTTTGTTTGGTTTGAGATTGCCGTTTTCTTTTCTCCAATCAGCTACTTGTTTACCATTTACATTTCCACGTCTTATGATTTCTGCGTCATTCCATCCTTCGCTATACAGTTTCTTGATTTTCTTTGCCGTTGTTTTATCTATCATTTTCATACCTCCACTGCCTGTACTTCTTTTTTCGGTCTTCCACCTTTATATTGTCTGTTTTTTCTCAGTTTTTTGGATTCTCGCCATGCGATTATAGCAGACATAGATCGGTCGATAGCTACAATCATTTCGAGATCAGTAGCACCATCTTTGTACATCTGTTCTAATATCTCCTGATGCATTGGACAAATCGTAGCGTAACGATGTTTTTGCATCCAGCTATAGAGTACAGAATACGCCACTCCGAGTTCAGCGGCCATTTCTTCTATTTTTGTACCGGCGTAGTACATTTTTTCGAACAACGCTACATCTATTGTTGATTTGTTTGTCGTTTTCATACCTTCACCCACCCATAATTCCTCGTGCCGATGATTGTGATTTTTTTGATTTTGTTTGACGTTTCAAGTGATGTGAGATAGGCTTTGGCTGTGTTTCTGCAGCACGCAAGTCTTCGCATGATTTCTGCTGTGGATATTGGGATGTCTGTGATTATCCCGAGAAAATCATCAGATGTGAATTTGTTTTCGTATTTCATTTTCACGTTCCTCCGGCACTTTTCTCAGTGCCATAGATAGTCATCGTCACTGAGGATATATATAGATCGTGGTCAAAAACAGGGAAATTGGCTATATCTATCGGTTCTAAATAGAAGTATATGAATATGTTGTTTTAGTGTGTGATGTGCGTAGAAGGTAGGATGGGTATGATGCCAGGATAGGTGTAGGAGCTCATTAGACTGCGCTAGTTGAAAGATTGGGTGAAGCTTGGACTAAGTTGACTCCGTGAGAAATAAGCCTATAAATAAATCTAAAAAAGTAAAAATTATACAGGATTAAACCCACATATTTCAATTGAGTGTAATAGTTTTACAGTTTCATTGTTCTTGGTGGTATAAATGGTAAAACCAAGGGTTTTCGTGAGCTCTACTTATTATGATTTAAAACACATTCGAAATAGCCTTCGAAATTTTATTGACAGTTTCGGGTACGAGGCAGTTCTTTTTGAGGATGGAGATATTCCTTATGATCATCTACTCCCACTTGATCAATCCTGTTATTCAGAGGTTACAAGATGTCATATGTTAGTTTTAATAATAGGTGGACGCTACGGAAGTCCTTCATCTATAGCGAATGATGCCGAAAACAATGAAAATTATAATTCCTGTAAATCAATTACAGTAAAAGAATATCAATCAGCTTGGGAGAAAGATATTCCAATCTTCATCTTTATTGAAAGAAATGTATATTCTGAATACCAAACTTATAAAGCAAATGCTGATAACCCAAAAGTTAATTATGCTCATGTCGATAACGTAAAAGTCTTTGAATTTATTGATCAAATCCTCTCTCAAAAAAGAAATAATCAAGTGTGTGGATTTGACAAATTTGAAGATATATCCAATTGGTTAAGAGATCAATGGGCTGGATTATTTGCTGAACATCTTAGACAGCGACAAGAACGAAAAGTTTTGCTAGGCATTTCTTCAAAGATTGATGAATTATCTCAGATTTCAGAAGCTTTGAGAACATATACTGAGTCACTAATGAAGGAAGTTAAACCTGAGGGGTTCGATGACATTATTAAGGCTGAATCTAAAAAGATCGAGGATGCAACTAAAAGGAAAACTTTCTTCGAACACTATTTACCTGATATGATAATGCGTGAAGCTAAAGAAGCTGGATTAAAAAGAAGTATGAATGATATCTATGAAGCATATATTCAAACTGATAATTTCGATGATTTTCTTGAAAGAGTTGGTTTTGATGAACAACAAATTGATATTATTCACAAACTTTGTATGTTTTACGATGGATACTTCGAGTTAGATTTATCATTAAGGCCAGAACTATATCCGCACTTAACAAATTCTAACGAGAATTACCAATAAAACAACAAAGTCTAGAATTATACAAAATTTCAAGTCCGGTCTGTTAAATTGTGTCAAAATTCTCTAAAAATAGAAATGTTAGCAGTACTAATCTGCGAGCGCGGTAATGATGCTTGTAAGACTATCAAGAAGATAAATACTAAAGCAAAAGAGGTTTTTTGTCAATTAGGGCAGATGTTATCTTTTTCTTGAGCCACATTTTCAAATCACCTTCGTTTTCGAGCAATTTGACTATTTCTTCAAGTGTCGCTAACACTACTACAGCATTACGATTCAAAGCGTTGCGACATTCTATAACCGCTGGTTCGGTATAATCAGAGTATGATATAAAAAGTCCTCTTACATGTCCACCTCTACCAGCTAATTTTACTAAGTGTTCTGATATTTCCCTTCTACCAATAGGTTTTTTCCACCATTTCATCTCTACGAAGTAGAAAATATTGTCAAGTTCAATTAGTCCGTCTATCTGTTCAACAATCCCTTCAGAATGATCTCCTGATATTGTAAAAGCATCACTAACTAAAATTCCATAGCAATCGAATAGCTCATTTAACACCCCTTCAAGAGATTTACCTCTTTTATGTGGGTCTTTATTAGAAATCAAAGAATTTAAATCAGATCTGACTTTTTTAATACGTTCATTTTTTTCCTTTTGCTCTGCAAATAAAGCAGTTTCCTTCTGCCTAATATTCTTGAGCTTCTCGTTCTCTTTTTCAATACGCATTCGCGTGAAGCTATCTTTTCTATTTACAATTTCTCGCACCTTCCAAACTAAACCTCTAGCCTCGTTGCGTCGATTTTCATAACAGCAGTTATCAAAGTCTTCAAAATCAACAACTGCCTTTAGAACCTTACGTCTTGCGGAAAGTGCTTGATCTCCTTGTTCATTCAATGCTACCAATAATTCGCGCGCTATGTCGTACATTTTGATAGAATCTCTATCCCTAGCTATTAAATCCTCATAAGGTTCTAAAATAGATGTACTAACACCTGCATTTCTAAAAAAAGAAAGTAAAAGTTTCTTAGACTTGACAAGCGTTGGAATTGTTTCAATCAAAACTGCTAGAAGGTCAGGTGGATAATGGTATGAAAAATTGTCAAGTATTGGCTCTTCCATACTACGGTCACAAGATTTACAACGCTGTTGCACTATAAAAATACCAGTACTGTACTTTTTTTCGAAATAGATTTATATTAAGAATGTATCATTTTTAAAAAATAGAATTATATAATAATTAATCCCCACTCCTATTTATCTTAACTTTTTTCATTTTGAATTTAAAACGTTCACTTACTTTTTCACTATAATATACTTGGATATCTTTTTAGTATTACTGCCTAATTCGTTTTTAACAGTTAAGCTAACAGTGTATTTTCCTGCTTTATTGTATGTATGTACAGGACTTTGATCTGTTGAAACGCTCCTATCTCCAAAGTTCCAAGACCAAGAAGTAGGTGATCCTGTACTGCTGTCAGTGAATGTAACTGTTAATGGTGCTTTTCCTACAGTTGGAGATGCTGAGAAATTAGCAGTAGGAATTTCTGGAGCAGCCAGAACAGTTATGGTGACAAGTTTTGAGTCTGTCCCACTTTCGTTACTTGCTGTTAGGTTAACTATGTAAATCCCTGTTGCAGAGTATGTATGTGTTGCATTCTGATTGGTTGAAGCAGTTCCATCTCCAAAGTCCCAATTCCATTCTGTTGCATTTTCAGACAGGTCTGTAAATTGCACAGAAAGAGGAACATAACCCTGAGTAACATTGTTGGTAAAATTCGCTGTAGGAAGTATCGGTGACAAAATCTCTTCTATGACAGTACCCATGTAGATATCAGCATTTTCATAGCCATACCTCCATACTATTCGGTCACCGTAGATAGCAGGATACGACTTATCTGGATCGGTAGTTTGAATAATAGTGTGAATTTCCTCGGATGTAGACAAATCGTATAGGTAAATATTGAAGTTTCCATCTCGATAATCCTGCCATACTATCCTGTTACCGTATATTTCAGGAGCTCCCGCTCTACCACTTGCCGAGATTTGAGTTTCTTGGTTAGTAGAGAGATCATACATATAAATATCGGATACCACACCACTCCCTTCACTATTACGGTCATCAGACCACACTATCCTATCCTCATATATATCGGGGCCCATTGCTGCATTGCTGGTAGATATCTGAGTTTCCTGGTGAGTAGAGAGATCATACATGTAGATATTGCCAGATGACGGATATAGACCTCCATTGCGCTTATCAGACCACACTATCTTATCTCCATAGATAGCGGGATCCCATGCTGCATTGCTGGTAGATATCTGAGTTTCCTGGTTAGTAGAGAGATCGTACATGTAAATATTGCCAGATCCTGAGTTACGATAATCTCTCCATACCACTCTGTTACCATAAATATCAGGGCTTACAGCTCTTCCGCTTGTGGGAATCTGAATTTCCTGATGAGTATAGAGATCATACATGTAGACATCGCCTTCTGTTGAGTATTGACTATTACGTTTATCATGCCATACTATTTTATTACCATAAATTTTAGGGCTTTCCGTTCTTCCACTGGTTGAAATCTGGGTTTCCTGGTTAGTAGAGAGATCGTACATGTAGATATCGGGGCGCCAGTCTTCGTTACGCTGATCCGACCACACTATTTTGTCATCATATATATCGGGAAAACCATTATACGCTTTTCCACTATGAGATATTTGAGTTTCAGTTATCGTGAGCTGAGAACTTTGTGCGGTAACTGCCGATGCCGTAGACAAAATAGTGATAAACAAAATCAAAATTGTTGATACTAAAGCTATTGAATATAATTTTTTGTTAGTTTCCATTTATCCTCTTTCCTTGATTTTATTTTGAAAAATATTAATATCCAAAACTCGGTTGTAGCTTTTAGTCCTTCTCTTTTTAGATTAATAATTATAAAAATTTAGAAATGAAGGAAATTAGATGGAATATATGTTTATATATATTCTAATCTGTTTTAGAATCGCAAATTAAACATGAAAAAAGTTATAGGTCAAAATGAAAAGTTAAACAAAAACTTTCTCAATTTGGCTCTCTGGTATATATTGGAGCTCATGAGAGCTCCGTGGTTGAGAGATCAGGCAGAGCCTAAATGTACTTACATGGATTGAAGGCGGGCTTTATAATTGATGTAAAAATTTATTTTTGATCTGGATTAATGTCAGAAGTAATTCAAATATCTAAATAATAAATTCAAAATTGTATAAAGAAAAAAATTAGACTCAATAGTTATGAAATTAATGATAATCATAATTATATTTCTCTATATTTTATATTCTTAAAATAATAATTACTTTGATGCATAATTATATCAAAATTAATATTGAAACATATTTACCAAAAATGATCTCCTCCCTATACACATATCACTGACCGGTGCTATATCTAAGAATAAGAGAGGGATAAAAGATTAGGATCAATTAATGGGATTGGGGAATACTTTCTATGCACTACAAATATGACAGCAAGTACGATAAGAACTTCATTAACAGGTTAGTTCAGAGTCTTAATTGGCACAGATCACAGATTCAGATAGAGGATAATAAGCCGACAGTAATTGTTTGGGATTTGGATAGCGGTGAAATGCGTGGCGCTCTGGATATCACTGAGGAGATTAATACTGTATCTTTGACACCTGACGGCTCCAAGGCGCTTACTTGTCAGAAATGGGAACATACCGTAACTCTATGGAATCTTAAAGACCTTTCGAAGATAACTGATATAAAACCACAATATGATTATTTGTCTGCCATCTTTTCACCTGATGGGGAGAAATTCGCTGTTTGTTGGAGTTATCCCGACGAAGGTTATCTGCAGATTTACAATTCTGAAGGGAAGCCACTTGGAGACAAGCTTATAATCAAAAATCAAATTTCTGGGCTTTGCTGGTTTTTTGATAACATAAGGTTGCTTACATATAGTAATAATATGCTAGCTGTGGTTAATAGTACCAATGGAGAAGTACTAACAAAGGAACTTCCTAATTTATATTACATACATGACGCATGTGTTAGTCTGGACAACTCGAAAATAGCGATAGTTGATAGCGACGGGATTGAGGTTTTTATCTCGTCCGACCTTAGTTTAGAACGCAGTTTGAAACTTGATAGTTATGCCAAATCAGTGACATTCAACAATAGTAGTGACATGGTTCTTTTTTCTTGTGATGGATACACAGAAGAATTTTTTTGCAACAGATATGCAGTGGTGATTTGGGATTATGCTAACAACACAAGTGTTGATCGCCAATTCGGTGGCCATACAGACTCAGTAAATTCGCTGACTTGTTGTAGACATGGAGCGAATGGTACTCTTGTCTTTTCTGGAGGAGATGACAGGAAAGTCCTACTTTGGGATATTAAGACCGGATATGTGATAAAAAAACTAAAAGGTTGCTCATCCGGTGTAACTTGCATCGATATTTCTGCAGATTGCCGGACTGGGATCTCAGCACAACACGAATCCCAGTACATAACTGGACAGATAGTAAGGGTAGCGCTGGAAAATAACTCTCGAGTGATCACTAGGAGGGGATAATCCAATGAAAAGCACAGCAATTCCAAAGAAAGATACCTCAACAATCTGTCAAGTCAGTAGACGACCCGATCTCAAGCAAGTTCAGATGGATTACAGCTCCATTGGGTCGGTAACAAACGATGTACTTCGCGTGCATTCATCGGATACTAACAAACTAATATGTTTTGGTTTGAGTGAAGAGACTCTTAGTAGTATTGCTCAAGGTATGCAGCCATGGGATGGGTTCGAGAAGGATTTTTGGATTTCAGAAGGTTTCCGAATGCATGTGCGTTCTAAGCTTTTTGGAATAAAGATAGATTTCAAAAGCCATGCTGTTATTTTTGCTATAAAAACTTGCTTAGTGTTTTATTCATCTGGTCAAACACCCAATGTGAATGATGACAAACTAGCAGTCGTCTCGATTGATTTCAATGTTTCGGCAGTTCCAAGCTTAAACGTGTTAACACCCGATGATCAACAACTACAATTGACATTCAGTGGCGCTTCATACAATAAAGATGATATTCATGTTAATATCATAGATTTAGACAATTTAGTTCATTTAGGATGCAAAGATAAAGAATCGTTCAAAATATTCGCCACAAATATTCTTGAAGAAATAAAAATAGGAAAAAGCAATAATTATAAAACAATATTACCACCAATTGTTGAATGTTTCCCATTACCAGATCAATGGAATCAACAAGAAGGATATCGCCTTAATTTTGAGGGTTTTGATTATCGGCCTGTGATAGTTGGCAACGTTGAAGTTGGGTATTTATTTTTAATTTTTAACATAGAAAGCTTAATGTACTCCCCACCCTGCGTTTGCAGGGATGAAGAAGTAATAATTCGTAGACAAACATTTGAACAAGAATACCAATTATTGGCATCTATTGGTTTTAGTAGAAAAGCTCTTATCGAAATAGCCCTCCCGTTAATAGATATATCCAAAGGTCACAAAAATGAGAAGCGTTGGGGGCCACTCTACGCTAAGGTTAGCAGTCACTACACGATTCATCTAGCTGGGGCTAGTATCGATATACACCCTGACTCAGTATTTACCGAGGTGGCTGCAGAAGCCGATGGTTCAGCTAGTGCGGGGTTTAAAGAATGGACTGGTCAACTGAATGCAAGTGCAAAGTTAACAATAGATGTAAGTAGTTTGCAGGTTACTTGGAGTCCAGTCATCCTTCGTGATAAAACGAATCCCAACAGACTGACAGTTAATCTCAACCCATCCATCCTCAATATGGCTACTCCGATCATAGAACTCAGAACCGATCTACCTGGCTGGGCTGATAAAGCCACCAGCTGGATTCTCTCAAATACGGTTGGCCAGGGTTTGAAGGACAGCATAGCTACGGCTGTAGCTATCGGATCTCTGTTAGGTATTTTCTACTTTGTGGCGGAGGATCCAGAAGAGAGTAATATTTTGTATACTTACGACCATTACGAATTATTTGAAAGGGAATCCCTTGTCATTATCGGAAAACTCTACTACCAATATATAGGTTAAGTGAATAAGTTTTCATAGTTATACTTGGTAACACACAGATGCTAAGATCTCGCTGCAGTTTACTTGGTCGGTATAACTACAGCAATAAATATTTGGGCAAATGTTGACAATATAATCGAGTATATAAAAAAACACTAGGAAAGAGGTATACAGAAGAAAAATGAATCATAAAAAAGGAAAATTGACCACAACCTTTGGCTCTCTGGATGTATTAGAGCTCGCTGGATTAATTACAAATTCTCTTTTTATGAAATTGATTCTTGGAATTATTTAACAAGATTTTTATTCTTAAAAACGTGAAACGTAATTCATGTTTAAACGTAATGAAAAACCTAGATCTACACCAGATTATTATAAAGAAGAACCAAAGAAAAGGGTAATATTTAACCAGACTTTAGGGATGTATCCAAGCTAATTAGACCGTGAATTTGAGGCTTTCAGGGATGCGTAGGGAGATTTACTAGCTCACTCAGAGATTAGCCTGAAAAGCAATGTAAAAAGAGAAAATAAAGAATGGTATGGTGCACGGAGGGGCTAACTGGTTATTTATCTCTTTCTTGACAAAAGTATTCAATCCAAAATAAAAGAACAATAACCTCTACCAAGGTAACATTTACACTGATTATCATACAATATTCCTTTTACTATTTTGCATGTCAATCCGATGTACCTCGGGTAGTTGTGTGGAAACTTCGACTCATTTTTAACCGGTGCTCACCCTGCGTTTATAAGCGCCTCGTTAGTCCGTTTATCGTTTTTCAGAGTCCGGAGTTTCCTCCGGGTATCATCATAAGAGTACTAACAAACAACCTATTATTTTGTCCTGTAAGCGGGCGAGAATATGGGTATGCGATAAGCAAAGAGGCACACAGGAATTGTATAAGGGCCGATGAATCCGTTTCTCTTTTTTATATACATTATGGTAAATCAGTAACTTAAAAACACTTTGCTGCCAAGTCCTTGTGTATATACGTGTACCCACCATAAACGAATATATTTATTCTTATAGGTTTTTATTTAATTGACGAAGGATTTGATAATTATGGGAATAGATGAACTGAAATTGAGATCTTGCAAATATAGTGAAATAAAGTCCAAATTAATAGAAAGTAGAAAAAGAGAATTCGAGGATGAAGTGATTGAACAAAAGATAAAGATCTGTGAAGAAATAATTGAATATTCTTTATATCTATATGCCTCTACTAACGATATCGTTAACCTATCACCAACTGGAGAGCGAGTGAATGAAAAGGATACTTGGGTTTCAGAGATGTATGAAAGAAATTTCCTTTACTTGATTTCCTCTTATGAGTTAGGTAGGTCTGGTCTCATAAATTCGGCTAATGTGCTCTTGAGGTCTATTTTCGAAGTGGTTTGTCACATCTACTTTATGCATTTGACCACAGATGAAGAACTACAACTTTTTCTCAGAAATGAGCTATGTAAACAAAATCCATTAAGTAAAGCTGAATTAAAAGTAATTAGAAGTAATTACAAGTTTTTTAGTCCGGGTTTTGTAAGGGGTTTATTATATGAAAATTCAAAAAGAGTAAGTATGGATAATATTTATAGTGACATGTCAAAAAGAGCACATGCAAGTGTAACAAGTGCAAAATCCTCATTCACAAGTGATCCCGATATGTTAGATGATACTTTATGTGGAATATTATCATTAGGTATTGCTAATGTAGTAGCTTATTGGGAAGTATGGTTTGATACCTTAAACAAGAACAATATTAATAAATTTGATTTCTTATTAGAAAAAATGCATAAGGAGCTTAATATGATTCCATTTGATATAATACCAAATAAGCCTGATATGTTGACAAAAATTCACTTCAAGAGTTTGGAATCTATTGAAAAGTCTGAGTAAGAAGATTACATCAATTCACTACACAAAGAGAGCAGGAGAATTACAGGGCTGGTAAATACCCCGGCTCTTTTAATCATTAAGTATTACTACTTATAATTAGAATCGAATTAATTCCTTGATTTCGCTATTATATTATGTTATTTCAACTAGTTCAAAATCTTGGCCTACTTGGTCTGTAGACTCATTCCATGATTTTGTAACGGTAAATTTTGCTATTGAATGCACATCCAAAACTTCTTTTAATTTATTTGTTAATTTACGATTAAACTTTGCACTTATATTTTGATGTTCATCAACTTGAAACTTACATCTATAAGACAATAGATCAATAGCTTTTAACATTCCTGAATATTCAACAGTCTCATCAGGTTCCTTTTCTTGTTTATCAAGAACATAATACACTTTTTTAGCATCATCACAAGAAATTTCTCTTCTCGTAAAGTCTTTGGGCCTTACATTTTCATAAAAAACTAGATCTTCATCGTAAGTGTATATTGTTTTCAACAATTCTTTATATTTTTTTATGACTCTAATTCCTAATTTTGAAGTTTGAGTTTTTATCATTTCTTTATTATCTTTACTGTCAAGCAATTCATTAAATATATTTAATGCAACGCCGACTCTACATTGCTCAATTTGTTGCTGAGGACTAAAACTTGTTAGTATTATTCCAAATGATCCCGGCACTGTTGCTACTACATTGATATTTGCAGCATTCTTAATTGTAATCGGAATAGGTTCGTTATTGTTAATTCCGGCATATTGCTCAAAAACAATTGCTGTAATTAGGTTTTGCATTTTAACTAGAGTTTCACCAAGAGAAACCATAGAAATAGTATTTCCTGTGATATTTTTCCCTTTTATATGAATATCAAAGCCATCTAACTGATAGTGAATTAGAGCTTCTTGAAATTCAAAAATAAGTTCTTTTTCTCTTGCTTCAAAACTATAGAGATTCAATTTTAGACCGTAATCCTCTGGATATATGGTAATAAATTCTTTATTTTTTCGTATTAATTCTTGGACACGTAGAAGTTCTGTCGATATTATCTTTGGCGACCTACATTCATTTATCATCTACGACCCCACCCACTACATTATCTGTTTTTACTTCAAAGTACGAAGGAATAAACTCAAGTTCGACCATGCCTTTTGCGACACCATATTTATCTGTACTATATACGCCCTTCTTAACGTCGCTCCAATATGCAGCGGACTCCTTATACATCAGATATCTAATATCATCTTCTGGATATTCTGTTACAAAATGCGTATCACAGCTATATTTTGTACAAACGTAGTCATAATCAGTTTCTAATGTTTTTATATATGAAATAAGACTCTCATTGGAGTTGAAGGCTCTGGAATCTACAAAAAACACAATATCAATATCATTAGGATCAATCTTTTTAGTAATGTAACTTCCATTTATCCACTGACGCTTAACAAAATTAAAAGAACTTAAAAATTTGCAATAGTCGCAATACCCTGCAAATATCTTTTCGCGAGTATTTGAGTTTGGGTATGAATCTACAAATTTTTCAATAAATGTATTTATGTCAATCTTGTAAATCCCTTGTATAAGATATCCATTAGAACCATAAGGTAAATCCATTTGAATTGCCTTCTATGAATAGTTAAACCTATCTCACACTATTTACTTATTAATCTGCTGATTTTAGATGGATTTAGATTGTTTACCTCTCGTATACCCATTCGAGATTCATTTCTGATTTTATTCTTATTTTACTCCACAGCCTGCCAACTGTACCTATATTATACTTTGATGTTTCTTCATCAAGAAGTTTAATTCTAACACGTAAGTCATTAAATGTAACAGAATTGTCTTCTTTACTGTAATAAATGGCCTGTAAATCTTTATACACTGATAAATATTTGTTGGCCAGTTTATGGTAGTCTTCAATATCATTTATGTCCTTTTGATTCATTAAAAGAATAATTCCATCCAATATTCCAAGCGCGCCTAAGAATTTTGACAGAGTACTTGATACTTCGAATACTAACAAGCCAAGCCCTATTATAAATGATAAACCTGTAGATATATGATAAAGAATCCTATAAAAATCGGCTGTTTTATATAATCCCTTATATGTATACGCAACGCTTTCTGCTTCTTGTTGGATAAGTTTTTTATCTATCATATAAATCATTATGCTGTGGGTTTCTCATCTTTCTGTGGTATATATTTTCATGGCACAGATGTAAAATGCATCTATATTATAATTACGTTCCCGTTTCTCTATAAATTATTTGGATTTTTCAGTATAACATCGTAACCCTGTTAAAAAAACTTGGAAACATTGTTAAAATTAAGATGCTTTAACGAAATGGTAGATATTTTGACCTTTTTACAATCCAGTATATAAGTTAAGCAAAATTGAGTTAAAATTAATCTGACCTTATTCATATGGTGATAACTTGGACTATAAATAGATAGATGAGTAAAACTGTAAAACGGGATATTTCGACTGATTCATGCGAAAGATCAGAATGACATGATATGCGTATATTGATTTTATTCTAATTAGGAAAGTTTAGTGAGTAATGAATGTATAAACTTTGTGCTTCTTTGAATTTCTTTTATACTCCCATTTGTTGTTAAGCCTGTAAGAAGTGCGCCTTTAAATTTGCTACTTTTTCCAATCTCATTTTCGATATGCTGTGACTCATCGATAGACAGAATAAACGCTGGTTATTATATAGGCCATTGAATATATCCACACATATGAACAATTGGAAAACACCAAATATGTTTGGCGCCTATAACGATTTAATACCGAATTCTTGGACAAATAAGTCAACAAGAGATTATTGGAGAAAAGAAAATATGACTTATATTTTAGGTGCTAGGTGTTCCGATGGTGTAGTGTTGGTTAGTGATACTAAAGTAATTAAATTTGACACTTTTCTACCTGATTACGAAAAGAAAATCGATATACCATTTGCTAGATTCGGAGCACCATTTAATAGAATAATAATGTGTTCATCTGGAATTAGTGGATTATACGAAAATTTCAAGGATAAAGTATCAACGAAGATAAAAACCCTAAAATCTCAGAAAGGATTAAATTCGGGTTCATATGTTGATGATTTATTTAATATAACTGAAGAAGATTTCAAAGCTATTGTTCAAGAAGTCATTTTTGATATGCGTAAAAATATTGACCCTATTTACAAAAATTTAATGGAAGGACTTCAACTCGTGTGTGCGTGTAGAATTAATGGCGCTGAGACTAAATTATTTACATTTGACCCGTTTGGACTGCCAAAGACAATAAATGAAAGCGTAATACTAGGCCACAGTGAATTATACGCATATATATTATTGAAAGCCATGCGAAATTATCAATGGACAATGGAACAAGCTGCTAAATTTGGGATTTTTAGTATAAAATTAATTAGAGATATTCAAGTGGATTTTACTGTTGGTTTTACCGATGAATCTTTACCACAGGTTTTTTATTTCAAAAATGTTGAAACAGATCCCATTAAAGAATTATCACAAAAAGAAGTACAAGATCTTATAGATGAAGCAGATTCAATAAAATCAGAATTTCAAGATTTTATGTGTAAGAAATTTAAATGTGATAACTGTGCAACCAGGATCTAGGTGTCGATTTTATATCGTTAGAAACCAATATTAAATTAAATTTGCTTCCTTATTTTGTTAGGTTACAAAAAATGGGTTTGTAACCTGTAACCTCAAAATCAATATACATTGGCTACAGGTTACAGGTTACAAAATATTTGAAAAATATATGTATTTTTTTGGATTAAAAATTCTGTTAAAATTAGACATGAAATTAAACTATTATACACGTAAATATTGATGTAACCTATGTAACCTTTTATTATATAGTCTATATATATCGTTTTTAGGTTACAAAAAGGTTACAAAAAGGTTACAAATGGTTACAAAGGATTTGATATAAATTAAAAGTAGAGTTTATGGGATTGTAAAAGTATGTGATGTATTATAAAAGTAAATTAAAAAGTAGAGGTAATGGATTTACCAGAAATCCATAGTGCAGTCTTCTATTTCAAGAACTTCGCATAATTTCTTTATGTTTATTTGGATTACTCTTTTTGAGCCTCCGTGACGCTTAACAACTTTAGTTGTTGATTTATCTCCGGTGACGTTGATTATACCAGCTTCTCTCCATGACATATATGTTTGGTCTGGATGATATTTTCGTGGTGGTTTAGTTAGTAGCTCTTCTGTGAGTGATTTTGGATTTATTTCGAGGTAACACACCGGCATATCATTGTATATCCATCCAAAGAGCTTTCTGCTTTCTCCCGGTGTGAAGTATATTTCTCGATTCTCTTGATACCAATCCCAAGTGTCTTTTAATGCCTCTTTCCATGATGGTTGTGTTGGGTGAGATGCTACGCTGTCATTCCAGACGTTCATTACAACTTCATCTGGACTTCTCTTTTCTATACCTATTTTATCAAACACAAGTTCGAGAAGGTATCCGGCGGTTTCAATTGCTGCGAAGTATGCTGCCTGTCTCTTAGCCATATCGTTCGTTGTAGATTGTTTGAGTCTTTCGTGTGCTGATATATACCATCCTGTGACATACTTTCGATACTTGAAAAATACCTCAAGAAATGGTTTGAGTAAATGTCCTGAATTTTCAATTGCGGCTTTATGCGCGTTATATACCAAATCACCTATATTGGATACACCTACGCCACCCTGTATAGGTATTACCCTGATCTTTGCGCCCATGTTACCGTCTTTTTGGATTAGTGGGTTTTCACCAGTAACAAGAGCTACGTTAGTTTTATGTTGTGATTTTTGGTTATTGCCCCTTCCATCTTTAGCTCTACCTTTCACAACTCTGCTTGAAGTTCTATAACTGAGCATATCTCGATCTTCATCTGCGAGTAAAGTAGATTCATCTAACAGTATTGGAAGATCAACATATTTTGCTGCGAGATTCTCTATGTAATTATTGGTGCTGAAGCATGTGTTAAACAGAGTTCCATTCGTACCACTCTCCACATTCCCAAATCCTGAGAGTGCTATCTCAGTTGTTGTGGTCTTTCCAGAGCTTGATTTATCATTTTCAGCACCTGGAATGCCACCATATAAGTCAATAGTGAAAGAATCAACTTTAAGGTACTTCAATAAAACTGCAGAAAACCCTGCGTAGCAGATGAATCGCACCCTGTCATATTGCATTAATGGTTTTATACCATCAACCCAATCTTCGATTTTTCCTCTAGGATCGAAAACAGTTGCTGTATTCTCATCTGTGTATATGCATTTGCTTTCTGTGAGAACTCCATTTTTCTCCTCGAAGTACCTATTACCAGCGTTAAATTTCGTGCAAGCTTCGTCTTTCCATCCAGTGACATCAAAGCAAAATCCTGTTTTGAATGCTGTCCCACCTTCATTTTCGTTTTCATCTATGCATTTCCTGAAAAATGGGATCATTTCCTTAAGCTGGAGATCATCAATGCGAAGGTTTTGTGGTCTGAGTGTTTCTTTAAACTCTTTTACGCCTAGTATAGCGGCGAGTGGTGCGTATATTGTCTTCATTTCTGATTTGTCAATGTAGGTAATTTCTACTATGTGATTGCCGTCAAGATTTCTGTATCTGCCTGTAACCATCACTCTTATGCTGCAGATGTTGACCCATTCTTCTTCGTACTCTTTAGTATTTTTGTTGTACTTGGAAATTTGTTTAAACACTCCATTCCCTGTGATGGAATAACCATCAGGAACGTAGCACCCAAAATAAAGAATTCTTCCAACTCTGTTAATACTACAATGTGGATCTTTACTCTTATAGTACTCATCCATTTCTGAATACTTCTTTTCTCGTTCCTCACGACGCTTGTTTTTTTCTTCTAATTCCTGTAATCTTTTACTTTTTTCATTCTCAAGTTCTTCTGGTTCTGCTATTTTTGTTTCTGGATTATAGTAGAGGTTTGGCCCCTGCTCCACTTTGCTTGAAGCAAATGGGTTTACATTAGTCACTTCAACTTCATTGTATGCTAACATTTTTATTTCTCCTAAATCAAGATTAGGAGACAGAAACCAGACCACTGACAAAAGGTTTATATCCTCATAGGTTGTATAGAAAAATAGGCAAGTTTTCTTAACAATCTATTAGGATATGAAAATCGTCTTTCTGTCAGATTTTCCGGTTTTCATGTCTCCTATATATTATTCTTACGTTCTTGTTTTATCTCATCAATTTTACTTGTTCAACTGCTATTGGTTTCTTTTATTTAGTCAAGTCAACTTGTTTTATTACGTTTCACTAAAGTTTATTAACTCCTGCAATTGTTCCTCGCTGGCTGTTGCGAAGAAAAGAATATCATTTATGTAATCGGAACGTGTTAGTGTACCCTTGTCGCGGTCTATTGCCTGAAGTACACTTTCGTCGATGGATACTCTTATTTGTCTCTTTGACATTTTTTCACCTCTACAATACTAAAAGTAGTCATTATAGTATTTAAATATGTTCCCACTTTTGAGGGCTTACGCACTCGATTTTGTTAAAAAACAAATAAAATTAGAAATCAAATTTTATTAACAAACCGTATTAATAATTTAATCAAAATGACATATGTTGAAATTAATATTTATAAAAAGTGTCCCTTCTCAATCTTGTGACTTGACATCATCAGTTCTTGCGCGTCATATCGGATGATGTTGATCTCTCCAACATCGTCATAGCTTCTTCAAAGCCTCTTTTTAATAAAACATCAATCATGTGTAGCGATTGCCGCGACACGAAAAGAGAAAAGAAGTAAAATAGAAATTAGAATGGAATACTAAGAGCTTCTCTGTATCTTGAACTAACCATACCAGATCCATTGGCGACTACTTTCAACAACAAATCACTGAATCCCTTTTCGACAGGCAGCACCCAACATCCAGGGTTTGATCCACAAGACTCTTCGTGGTACATCCCACCCAACTCTTCTCCACTCCTCTTGTAGCCATAAAAATCATACAGCATACCTCTGAGTGTTGTATCGTATCTCTTATGCTCGCGCACGAACTGAGTTACCGGCCAACCATCCAGGAAGCGAACAGCATATTGATTATCACTATTACAAGTACACATATCATTATCACCTGACATTCTATATATACAACTCAAAGCAATATATAGATATGCCTATATTACGAATCGCTATATAGAAGCCACATAAAGGAGAGTAGGTAAAACAGAAAAGGGCAGAATTGGGTTCACACGATTGGAAGAGATGATCAATGGAGATTCTATGGTTCTATCAGGAGTGATAATATGGCAACAGAAGGACTGGTGTGAACCCTTAATACATACAATGCGCGTGCGCATAGATATAACTAACTAATTCTCTATATATGCCGATTTTATATATAGATAGCCTTGTCTATACATAGAAAGCCAAGTCGCGCTACTAACAGTAAGGATTGAACATCATAGAGAAAAGCCATCGGGCGACATGCGGTGTATAACCAATCCTCTACAATCCCACAAAGCCCAAAGAAAATAAATGAAAAATAGGTGAAATCAGGGCAAGTCCCAATCATAGGGTTTGGTTTTGACAAGGCTGCGGGTATTTATTATTATACAGAAAATTAAATCCCATCCAAACAATATACAAGTATGTAATTAGCAGTTTTTGAAATTATAAATCGATATGCGTCTAATACACAATTAGTGTTAATATGTAATTAGGTGTGTTTTTAATTTATGTTATGTGATTTTGTAAATGTGTAATTACCCAATATGTAATTAGGATATGTAATTGAAATCGCTCTAATTACATATTGTAAAGCTGTAAAACGAGTAAAAAGAGATAAAATGTAATTAGCTATGTGTAATTTAATTAGCTTTTAACTCTTCATATCCTTCCCGGGTAAATCCGAGATAATCATTTAAAAGATCGTCATCTAGTTTTGAATCCATCGCGTTCATTAGCATTTCTTTTTCTATTTCTCTAACACCCACGCGCACACGTACAGGTATGTCGCGAGAAAAGTTCAGATCAAGTCCCTTCAGGATTCGCTGCATGTACTTAGTGTACCATTCAAGTCCTTTCCTGGTGAGCTTGTATCTGTATTCTCGCGATCCCTTAGCTGGCTTCATCCTGGCAAAATAGCCAGCTTTCTTTTCGTGGAGATTGCTCATCATCCTGCTTACATGGTTAGGTGGTACATCTCCAAGATTTGCAGCGATTTCTTTACAAGTCATTGTGCGATTTTGTGTGTTAGTGCAACCATGTATGAACAGCGCGTTCATAACTCTCAATTTCAGGATATTCCTTTTGTGGTAGATTCCTGTAGACATTTAAACATCACGAAATAATAATAACACTTGCTAGTATTTAATAATATGTAATTTATAAAAACAATATGTTAAAATACCATTCCTCAGAAGAACTTTCTCATATATTATTAGAAATTATTTATAAATCTCAAGATAAAATGAAAAGACATATAAGACATAATCAAATTTTTGCTATTAATATTCTTTATAGGGAGAGTAGGTAAATGAATAATAAAAAGTTACGATCGATAGCTTTAGCTTTGGCAGTTGTGCTTCTTGTTTTAATTGTTGTTTCATCTACTGCTTCAGCTTCAACTCTATATGTGGGAAGTAAAGAAAAGTACAAAACAATCCAAAGTGCTGTAAATGCGTCAAAAGATGGAGATACTATAAAGGTTGCTTATGGAACATATAAGGAAAATGTTAAGCTTGATAAAGGAGTTTCCGTTCTAGGGACAAAATATCCGAAAGTAGATGGATTTTATTTTTACGGGGGAGGCAGTACAATAAATGGATTCTCTATTCAAAAAGATGGAATATCTAGCACTTATGCAGGTGGCGGAATAATTAGAAACAACTATTTTTATAATTGTGGAGTTCATCTAGCTGGAGGATCAAGTAGCGAGTCCACAATAATGAATAATCAAATAAAAGGTGGATCTATTACTTTATATGACACAATGGCTGCAGGTAAACCTACTATAACAGGGAATACAATTTCCAATTCAGATGTGGGACTTTATATCGGTGATATGGCTGGCATACCAACAGTCTCGAAAAACACATTTAAAAATTGTAAGATAGCTGTTTACTTTTACGGATGGGAACAAAGTCCTGGTCGATTAAACACCTTTACTGGTAATAAATATGCAAATAACAAAGTTAACATCGGTTGGGGTACAGGAGACATATAATTAGTCGGTATATCTGCTCAAATCATGTGGTTATATGTGACTTATTTGAGCAGATATGCATTTATACAGAACCTGATTTACTGGCCCTTTGTAAAGCTCATATTTTTCTTTTGCCTTATTACAGCCGCTTATAGACGGATTAAATCCAGACTTACACTTATATCATCTTTTACTTCTGGCTAAACTAGCGAGGTCTAATAAGCTCCAGTACATACATCCTAGCACAAAATAATCTATATACTTTTCTTAAAACCAATATACATAAAATCGATATACATAGAAATGACAAGTATATATATAGTTTGACGTTGTATTATATTCTATGACGAAAAATGATAATCCACATCTCATTGGCTCATTTGGGAGCACTGTAAAGGATTGCGAAAAGATGGAAATATCCGGTCTGTGTATCGGTTGTTTCGGTAGCGGTGCTATGATAGCAACTCAGATACACGATCCTGATTCATGGCTGCTCTGGTCTGGTATCATATTTTTCGCCCTCTGTCTCATGTTTGCCGGAGAAATACTTGAGCACAGAATCCAAAAGCAGGTGATTGTATGAGCAGTCTCTGGCAGCCACTGACTTTCAAGGAGATGTTCTCTGACATGAAGATTCACAATGTATTAGTGTGCTCATTAGTTCATGGCACACTCGCAAATACACGAATTGAGAACACAAGAACAAAAAAGACTTACAGTGAGCCAAGAATCCAGAAAAACGAAAATAGAATCGACATTGCCATCATGTGATAATGCTCAACACATCATCGATATCTTCTTATGGGAATTCGGTATTATACGTACTAAGCCACTTTATTGTCTGTGTTTTGATGTTCATCCTCTGCCATATCCGGCAGATATATAAAACTGAGCGTTAAAATAAAGCCCGCTTAAATTAATATTATTCAGCTTTTTATATTATTCTACTAAGTTCATGTAAATGTGTTATATACAAAGAAATCATATCATATCTCATATTTGTGGTGATTATGTTGGATTTAAATGAAACGAAGGTAAAAACTTCAAACGAAAAATGGAGTCACTATACATTATTAGATGATAATACTACTCTAAAAATAAAAACCGTTTTGATTTCGGTATTTGATGAGGGATTCGATCCTCAAGGAAATCCAGCATATATTTTGCAATCAGTTAATGTTCTTGGAGCTATTCCTCCAAAAGAGTTAATCGGAAATGATCCATTAAATGAAATTAAAGATATGAAATTTGAAATAATTGATAATCCATGGAACGAGTATACACTAGAAAATGATTTAGTTTTAATGATAAGACCTACACTCACCCAGGTCACCAGAACGGGAGTACGTGATATCCGTGGCCTTCCGTTATATAGTATACAAGCTCAAGCAACGATAAAATTCCAAATTTGATCTGGGTGAAATTATGAGTCACTGTACTGCAAATGTAGGATATATTAGCCTTACTCAAACATATTATCAAATTTATAAAGTTGTTTCACGTCAACGTTCAAGTGGAGCAAATAAAGTAGAAAAATTTACTAAACTTGATTTATGTGTCCCACAGACTGCTGTATGCGTGGAGTGTTTGAATATAGTAGCAGTTCAAAAAACGGTAGAGTATACTTTAACTAATTGGATAGAAAATTGTAAGTTTATAATAAATGATTTTATAACTACTAATTATAGTGATCCGATGAAAGGCGATTTAGTTAATATTAATGTTGTTAATATGATAGGAAGTGAATTTTGTGTCGCTACTGAGGACGCTAGAAAACTGTATGAGGACATATCACATAATATCAACGAAAAAAGAAAAGTTGTCGCGTCTTTTAAAAATGTGAAGTTGTTAACACCTTTATTCTTGAACATGTCTATTTGTCAATTGTATGGACAATTTGAAGAAGACGATATAAATAAATATGTAGACATTGTGGATATTGATGAAAACAACAAAAAAATGCTTTCAATTCAGATAAAAAGGGCTAAACACTACTTTAAAAATCCTGAATCGTTTAACAAAATAGTCAATACTTCTTTTGGTGAATATAATGAATGATATGTTCGATTTAAATAAATACACATTTTCAAAAGAGGAAAACTATTTGTTTGACGCCAATGTTTGGTTAAACGTATTTGCACCGTATAATTTTGAGAATAAAAAAGTTTATGATGTATATTCTAAGATGTTCCGCAATATATTAGATTCAAATTGTAACATATATACTACCAACATAATAGTTTCTGAGGTAGTTAATAGAATATCACAAACTCAATACAAGCTTTGTAAAAATAAGTACTTTGAAAAAGAAGATCCAACTTTGAAAGATTTTGATCATAAGGCTTTTCGTGAGACTGAGTTCTATAAAGACGAAGTTGCTTATGATATCTCGAATCGAATACAAAATATAGCTGCTTATTCAAAATTATGTGATGTTAGCACCAATAAAGCCAATTTCCTATATGAAGTAGCAAATATTTTTGAAAAGTGTACACTTGATTTCAATGATATAATCTATTTAAAAACTTGTGAAGAAAATGGTTTAACTCTAATCACACATGATAGAGATTTCAAAGATTGTGGAATTAAAGTAATTACTGCTAATAGAGCTATATTAGATTAAATAGAGCTATATTAGATTAAGATTGACTTTACTGCTTTTACATTCGCATTCATTGATGACGTCTTCTATTCTTTTCTCCATTATGATGACAATACCTTGGAGTAGGTTCTTAAGCCTCGCAGAACACCATTCCATAAAGAACAATGCTTTCTAATACGAACAAGTACTTTCACTAAACTTGGCTTCTTTTTTAATGCTTTATCCTGATTGATCTGATCCATGGACACCTATGAGGATTACGTATGGTTGCTGAGGCGACACCAGCTCCAAGAGATATATTGAATTTCTTACTCAGAATCTAGGAGTGTCAACAAACGAAGCGTTTACTCGCTTTTGACGTGGCTTATAGGCTGCCTGAATGAAACCTATGATTTCAGATCCAGAGCAGAGTATGAAGAAATAGAAGAGTCATGTGAAGCCATTATGCTAGAATATGTAATGAGGCTTATTTATTGGAAAAAATGGGATGGTGTGAAGTGGAGCGGGAAGTAATTCCACTTCGTCATATCCTGTAATCAAAACTCATATCTACGTGGTCTTTTCTGCTGTTTAAGATATCAACTATTTTCACAAAGGTTATAAGCGCAGTCACAATACCTATGCCGATGAAAATCCACATGAACCAAGCACTGGCATATGTACCATCCTGACTCTGAACACCACCTAAAGTGCATAGTCCAGAAGTCCACCAGAAGATAGTGCCAACAATCCCTGCGATAGCGTCAGTATAGTTGTTTTTGTCGTGAACTCCCCATGAGTAAGCTGTACAAAGAAGTGCAAGGAGGATTTGAACCTCCAAAAGATTTATTGGTATCATAATTATCACTTTTTTAATCTGGTACGAATAATTTGTATATGATGCCGGCCGCACCTAAAATCATCATCCACATTAACGCTCCCCCGAACATTGCTGGAAGAACAGCAGCGAAAAACGCTCCGCTGAAACAATATAGGCAACAGATTATGATAGTAGACCCCTGCCTTCCCCACATCGCGATTATTGGGACTGCCCAAAGGATAAGGAAAAAAATCCCTTCTCCAGCAGAATCGCGATACACCATTGATATGTTGCTGATGAAGTCCCAGGATGTCATATTTGGCTTAAAGACCTGTTTCACATACCGCGCATAGTTGTGTGGTGCGGTCAACATCACCGTGACGTTCTGCGTGATTGTTGTATTCCCACCAACGCCGCTTGCTGTTAGCACAACAGTATAATCCCCTTCTGCAGCGTATGTATGCACAGGATGTTGCTCTGTTGAATTGGTTCCATCTCCGAAATCCCAGAACCAGGCTGTTGAGTTTGTGCTTTTGTCCATGAATTGAACATCAAGGAGAGAAACGCCTGAGTATTCGAATGGTGTACTCTCTGGTGCATCCGGTATTTCAATCACGGTGATTGATACATCCCTCGAAGCCGAATCATAGTTTTCAGAATCGGTAGGTGTGAAATCAACATGCAATGTGTGAGTCCCTACACCCAGTACAGTTCCTGCTACCGGAGTATAAGTAAAGGTTCCAGGTACATTTGCTACTGCATTAAGCTGAGTTGAGCTAAGTGCTGTGCCGTTGTATATGCTACTCGGATTTGACCATGTAAGGGTTGTAATCCCAGCAGCCACAGTAACATATACACTGGCACTTGAAGAGGCATAATTGCCAGAATAAGGAGTTAGTGTGACAGAAAGCTCATGTGTACCAACAGGGAGAACTGTGCCAGCCGGAGGATCATATACAAGACTTCCATCAACAGATCCTTCAGCGTTCAATTGTGCCGAGCTAAGTGCTGTGCCATAACCAATTTCTGATGGACTATCCCAAGTGATTGATGAAGCTGCAGGATTGATTGTGAGTGAAACACTTGCAGTCGCTGTGCTATAATTCGTAGTGTCGGTGGGGGTGAATGTTGTTGTCAGCGTAACTGTACCAGCATCATAAATAGTTCCAACATCCTGACCATACGCAAAACTACCAGGCACATTAGCACTTGCACTTAGCTGAGTTGGACTTAATGGAGTACCATAGATTATTGCAGCAGGCGTGGCCCATGTAATTGTTGGAGCTACCTTGTTTATGCTGATATAACTCGATTTAGTTTCAGAATCACTACCAGCCGAATTTGTTGCTGTTAGTGAAACAGTGAAAGTCCCGGATGAAGAGTATGTGTGTGTTGGGTTCTGGCTTGTTGATGTTTGACCATCTCCAAAGTTCCAACTCCATGAAGTCGGTGATCCTGTACTTTCATCAGTAAAGCGCACAGTGAGTGGTCTTCCACCAGATGTCACATTGGCGGCGAAATTCGCAACAGGTGGTGAGATAATTGTTATGTAAGCTGTTTTTGATTCTACAGAGTAACCAGCAGCATTTGTGGCGTTCAAAGTGACATTGAAAATCCCTGATGTGCTGTAAGTATGAGTTGGACTCTGTTGAGTTGAAGTCTGACCATCCCCGAAATCCCAATTCCAGGCTGTTGCACCGCCAGTTGTCGAATCTGTGAAAGCCACAACCTTTGGTGCTGCACCAGATGTTGAATTTGCGCTGAATGATGCTTGTGGTACGCTTACAACAGTCCCATTTACCGAAACTGTTGGCACACTTGCTGAATACTTTCTTAACAGAACATAATCACAAACTTGCACCTGTGATGTGGATATGAGCGCGAAAACGGGATACATTGTCTGGATTGAGTTCGAGTATAAAGTAGATGATACAGATGATACACTACCACTGTTGTTCGCAAGTGTGAATACGTTTGTCGATCCTGACTTCCTGAATTCGTTGATATTGTATGTCCCAGCCGATGATGGTGAAACTGTTGGGGTTGTAACAATATCACTATACGTTGACTCATTCTTAGCCCAAGCTCCAATTGAGGAATAATTTCGCATTGCTGTGGCTGTGGTTGGCCCCGTAACAGCAGCTCTGGAGGATGTGTTTGTATAACCGCCTACACGCACACCGTTCACCGTACCAGCTGCCATTTCTCTCAAGATGTACTGAGATGCATTGTACGAGGATTTTCCCACAACACATCCTCCAGTAGAGTTGGTTGTCGTAATTTTCAACACACCAGAAGTCTGTGTCGCTGTGGCTGTGTATACATCCCAGAGAGTGGAGTTCAGGGAGGCTGAACTGAAATCATCAAACAGAGCAGGGAATACTAATTTACCATTCGACTCACTCGCTGTTTCGTCTGTGATGTTCCACTCACAGTATAATGCTGTGGTTGAAGCTGGTACTGGAACCCACACGTTAGCTGTCGTACTGGCTGTATAATTCTCAATCCAATATGGTATTGATGTACCGCCAAAGAAGCTTGTATTACCTGCGAAGAAACGAATAGAAGCGAAATCAGAACCCATACCGGCTTTATAAGATATTGGAATTACTACCTGATAACCATCATCAACGCTGGCGCTCAGTGTGATCGGCACAAAGCTATATCCCACTGTAACTGTAGAAAAAGGTAAATCGGCAAAATAAGCATAACCACTCTCATTTATAACAGCTTGTTCCCATGATGCATCCAACTGGCCTGATGAATCCCAATGGGACATCGTGACATAACCGTTGTGAACATATGGCAATACATCACTGTACTCGATCTGAACATCATACAGGTAATTAAACGAGCTATTGTCGATTATGGTTATTCCATTTCCATCCTTTACAACAAGATCTGCTTCATCATCATTCGTTTTCGCTGTGATGTTTCCAGCTTCTGCAGGGATTGGTATGTCGAAATCACCCGGATCTAACTCAGCCACATCATCCTGCACACTACCATTCAGGTCATCTATCTTGTTTTCATATTGATAATCCACCCAAATCCTTTCGATGATGTTACAGTTATCCTCTTCTGCTGCAGCGAGTCCAGGGAGAAGGAGAAAAAGAGCAAAAAGAGCACACATCCACTGGAGTTTCACTTTCTCACCCTCGGGATGTATGTGATTTTCCCCTCAGTTATAAAAGGCCCATCGAAAACAGTACCAGGCTCATACCCCAACGCGAGCCTAACAGCTTTAGGTAGTGGTAGAAGCCCTGTCCCACTCCTACAATTGACTTGAAGTTTTACGTGATTTTTACCCAAAAACATCACACTCTACTAATATGATTATATGTTAATATGTTAATATGTTCATATGTTCATATGAACATACAATCATATGTTCGAGATGTATATATACATTTTCAGAGTTTTACGTCTACTGATTTTGTTTTTTCATTCCCCGCGTTTAAGGTTACTATAATTTATTGCATAATATATAATTACACCTAACGCTACAAGTGGAATTAGGCGTATGAAATTGTAGATGTCGTCAAGTGTGTCAACATCTGACTGTGTATATAGATCTGTGGTGTTCACCGAGTTATGCATATATGTCCAACAGTTGTCGTATACAGGGCCAAGCATAACAAAAAGAAGTGCTGTGAATATAAGCACTTTCGATATGTCGAACCAGCTCACTACAAGTGCATCTTCGGTGGATAGGAGTTTGCTTTTGATTTTAGCGATAATAGGCACTTGTGATCTCTCCTTCTTGGTACAATCCCTCGTATTTTCTTTGGGATGTTGCACGGTAGTATGTGTGAAGACATGCGATTCCTATACTGATCAAGCAAAGCCATGGTATCTGCTGAACACCTAGAACGACATATGGGATTGCTTCACCGCAGAATGTGATGTTTTGTGTCTGGACAAAAGCGAAGATCTTGTTCCAGACTGGCATCACACCAATCATAACCAGCATACCGTACATCGATCTAAAAAATATCAACTTTATGCCTTCAATCACAGAATCATCCTCCTTCTACGCACAGCGATAGGTCTACCTGTTCTCGGTTTTAGTCCCATTTGGTCGAAATTGAATCTAGTCTGCCTAGAAACGTAAAACGTAGACTGAACAGATCCGAATTTTAATGGTTTTTTCTTTTTCGGCATCAGCCGCTCTGGTTCATAGCATACAGCAACCTCAGACATTATCACACCTTCTTTTTCAAAACAAAAGCGTTGTCTGAAGTAATGCTGTACTCAAGCTTATCCCCAACAGCCCAGTTCAACCTGTTCTCTATCTCGTATTTCGGGATGTTAATGATTTTAGCCCCAAAACCGCCTAATGTAAACACTTTCACAACTTTATTCTTAGGTGGCTTCAACTCTCTGCATATCTTTTTTTTCTGCACTTTCATAACACTTAATATATATCTTCGTATATATATAGTGAGAGGCATAATGCAGTATGTCGATATGTCACTGCGTAGCGAAAATGAGATTAAAAAGAGGATTAGTTAAAAAAGAAGAGTGATTTACTGCGCGATTTTCGATGGATCAACGCTTTCTTCGTTCCAGGTATCTCTCATTTGCTTTGTTTTCTTGATACCTTTTATAGTACCGAAGAAAGCAACAATAGCTAAGAGTATGCTTTGTGTGAAGTAAAATGCCAGCGCAAGCACAAAGAACGCAATCACGAAGTTTATGTGTTTTTCAGTAATTTCCATATATATCACTATATATATACAACGAAGATCATATATATATACTTATACTAGAAAATAAAGGAGATATTATAAAATTATCTCCTACTTACCATCCTAGACACATTGCTCTTTTTCGAAGTCACAAATGATGATGTTGTTATTTTTCGCTTGGTTGAGTTTGTTGATTGTATCGAGTCCCTGAATCCAGCAACCTTTGTCTTTGACACGAGTTTATCGCTGCTGAAGAGTGCTGCGCCTCTCAAGGACTGCCTGCTATCTTTTTCATCCTTTTCCTTTTCTTCCTTCCTATAGTCGCGTATAGTGCCATCTTTTCCTTTCTTTCTTTTTGGTGATGGGCTCGGGCTTGTTGGACTCGGGCTTATTGTACCTGGATTTGGAGATGGACTTGAAATCGGGCTAGGACTTGGACTCTTAGTACCCGGACTTGGACTTATTGTGGGTGATGGGCTTGTTATGCCTGGACTTGGACTCTTACCTTTTGGACTCGGACTCTTAACGCTCGGGCTAGGGCTTGAACTCTTAGAAGTAACACTCGGTGAAGGTGATATTCTTGGTGACTTCTGTGAGCTTGAAGGACTTGGGCTTATCACATCACCCCAACCAGAAGCTGTGTTTCTTGTTGGTGATGGTGATCTGTTTGCAGCTATTGGATTCTTCCTACTTTGAGATGTTGAGATTATATTTGTGGGATTTGTTGATGTGCTTCTTCTGCTGTATATGGCAGTTGGTATTTCTGATTTCTGATTTGTGATGTTTCTACTGTATGTATCAGTATTTCTCACCACAAAAGCCGGTTTTGGTGATGTTGATTTTTGCTTATTAGAATAACCAATCATTTCACCAGCACCCCTCACACGACCGCTATATAAACCACCAACAGATGTTGATTTTTCTCGACCGAACGCATCATCTCTTCTGGTTGTGAGAGTGTCGATATTTTTCCTTTCTGTTAGCCTATTATCATTTCCCTTTCTTGCTTTGTTGGCAGCTTTTTCGAACAACAGAACCTTATCAGATATTTCTATGTTGAGTGTTGGTGCTTCTTTCAGCGTTGGTAGCCTCTGATTTTCACGAATGAATTTGAAAACAGGATCATTCGCCACTTTCTCTTGGAAGTTAACTTTCGTTTTAGCGAGATCAACCGCTTTTTTCTCAGCATCTGTTTCTGGTTTGAACTCTTTCTTTTTCACAAGCTCAACTAACTCAATATCCTTTTCGCTTGGTGTGAATTTCTTACTTGCTGAGTTTACGAAGGTGACTATATCACGCTCAATAGGAACATTACCTTTCACCGCAAATGCAGTGCTGCTAGTGGTGGCATCTAAGATGTCTTTCACTCTGTTTGGATGTGCTGGTTGAAGTGTAGTTTCTTTCAGGAATGTAGAACCAGCCACTTTTCGAGTTACCTGTTCAGAAAGATCCTGAGTTTTTATGAAACCCTCAGCTTTTGAACCAACAAGCACGGCTGGTTTTTCGTTATACCCAAAAGCGATTTCTGACTTTCCCTTCGAAGCTTTCGTGATATATGACGATGATGTTGAATGATCGAATACTTCAATGCCGGTATCCCAATCCTTCCTTCCAAGTTCGTCTTTGATCTTGAATTCTACCTGATTTGTTGGTTCTCCCTTCTCGTTTACCGCACGTCTGAAATCACGACCTTCCTTGAAGCCACGATTTTTCAGCGTTTTTATGACGTGACCAATGGTTGCATCTACACTATTGGAATATAATTCAAGGTCGTGAGGCTCCCTGGTTGTGAAAGGGGTAGATTGGCTTTTCATAGGCACGCTACCAGCCACTTTTATTTCACCGTCATATGTTTTTATTGCGCTTACAATCGCAGGTCTTTGTGCCTCTGGAATTGCTTTGCTCGTTATCTCGAATTTCTCAGCTACATATAATGGTTTTCTCGTAGCATAGACTTTCTCGGCCATGTTCATTGCGCTTGTGAGATATTGAGACTCTGTTTCTCCACCAACTGATTTTACAGTCTTAGCGAAGAATGGATTTTCTATTTTCGAAAAAGATTGTGTAGTCTTCCCAACCAATGCACTTTCTGGAGCAGCACCAGCACCTTTAGAGAATCCTTTCAATCCTTTCCCGGAAACATGAGTGACTATTGGTTTGTTTCCAACAGCGAAAGATCTACCATACTTTAGGTCTACTGGCTTTGTATCCGCACCAGCTCCTACAATCTCAGAGATCTTCGCAGATGTCACTCTTGGTGAAATGTCAGTCACTCTTACAGGATTATAGTGCTGTGATACACCACGCAATGCTTTTGACTCACCAACAAGCTTAGAACCTTTTGAAAATCCAGCACCACCCACAACAAACTCAGCACCTGCACCTAGTACAGCTTTTGTTGCTCCTGTTGTACCACCAACAGCGGATGCCGATGCTACTTGACCTCCAACCTGTTGTAAAAGAGTACCTGTCAGAGCTACGTCAGCGGCCAAAGGTACGCCTTTCCCAACATATTTTGTAGTGAGCCCCACAAGTGGCAGACCAGCATCTTCAAGCACATTTCCTGCTTTCACAAGACCAACAGATCCTGCCATTTTCCCGGCTTGAAGTGCTCCACCGAGAGCCGCAGTTGTAGCATACACTAGGGCTACCTTTCCTGCTGTTGTCACAGGCTTATCACGGATTTCAGCATATCCCTCTGATACGAATTCACCAACACCCTTTTCTACACCCTTTATACCAGTAACGAGTGATTGTGCGCTTTTAGGTTTTCCAACAGCGTTGTAGAGTCTATCTGTCGTTTTTGCTGATTTCTCATTTGACGCTTGTATATATTTGGCGACTGATTGCGAGGATGGCAGAAAAGTGAGCTTAGAAGCTACGGCAGCATCTGAAACATCGAGCCCTTTTTGGAGATGTTGAACATCGGTAGTGTAATAGTATGCTTTTGCCACTATGTCTGTGACTTTGTTGTCTCCGTACTGCTTTTTGAAGTCTTTCAGGTTTTTCTGAAGCGTAGCTTCTTTTTCATCTGCTTTCACCTGATCCGCAGTCTTGAACGCTACTGTACCTTTCGTTGATGCTGTTGTCGCTGGAGTGGAGAGAATCTTTCCGAGATTGGCATTAGCCCTGCCTGCAGCACCGAATGCCAAATCACCAATAGTTGGCTTTGTGGTTGATGCTGCGATTGCTGTGGGATTGGTTTTAGCTACCGCTTTTGCGGTTGTTTTTGCGGGGATTATAGTCGCTTTTGCCGTTTTCGCTGTATTCGTTTTGGCACTTGCATTACTGTTTATTGTGCTCGATTTTACAGATGTTGCCACCACAGGTGTTTTTGTGAGTGATGATGTTGGTGTCTTCGAGGATGTTGATGTTGACTTTACCGGAGTTGTCTTTATGGCAGCTTTCGCTGTTTGTGCTGTCCCAGTTTTTGCGCTCGCATTGCTGTTGGTGGTACTCCCAGCTTTCACAGCCGCTATCTTAGTCGATCCAGAGCCTGTGCTTGCTTTCCCACGATCATCCTGGCCCGATGTCGAGTTCCAATAATCCTTCCAGGCTTGTGTCCTGGCCGCTCCGGTTACGAGTGTTGTCCTGGCCGCGTTGTATGTTCTGTTATTTGAAGCAAGGTGTGCTTTGTCGCTTGCGCTGACCGGAACCCACTCATAGAGACCCTTCGAGTTAATGTAGACATGGGCCCCGCTTAAAACAGCATTAGCCACCTCTTCTGGAAGTACACCCCAGCTCACATATTTATCTGCGTACAACACAGATGCTGATTTCATTGCATCGCCCAAAAATGCCGAAACCTTAACGGTTCGACCGAGAGTATCATGCACAGCCACCGTACCTGTGGATGTTGCTTTTGCTGGAGTCTTTGCGACAACTGGTGTAACTGCTATGGTTTTAGCGGCTGTGGTGGCTTTTGATGCACTCACAGAAGCTGCTATGGCACCTATTTTTGGCATTGTACCGACGCTACCCCTTACGTTCCAAAGCGACCTCGCAGCATCCTGATATTTTTGGGCTGAAATTGAATTTCTTGCAAATGTAAGGAGATCTGATTGAGCTTTCGTAACACCTTTCACACCAAGTGCTGCATTCACGTAATACAATGCGTTTTTCGTGTTGATTGTCGATGATGTAAGATTAGCAAGTGCCGTTTTAGTGTAGTAATCTAGCGTCATTAATATCACCGCCTACCGAAAAGATATAGCATTGATTTTGCCGGATTGGTTCTCTCAATCACTTTTTCCTTGTTTTCTACGCAATCATCTTGCATTTTTTCTGTGGGATATGTTTTTCGAGTTAATTCATGCATGATATCACAGCCTCGTGATTCTTTTAGGGCTCCACCCGATAGGATTGTGATTTCGAATTGATGTAGCACCGAATGGATTACCACTATGCTTCATTGTACCGAAAGGATTACCTGTGCGTGATGGTGAGAATGGATTTCCGGATTTTACACTACCGAAGGATGGTGTTTTTGGTTTATTAAGTCCGCTTGCACTTGATTTTGGTTTATTTAATCCACCTGTATTTTGCCGATTTAATCCACCAGAAGATTTTTGCGTGGATGGTGCTGAGAATGATTTTTTCTGGATGCCGAAAGGATTTCTTGATTTAGGAGCAAGAGCACGCTGCGAACGAGCTATCTGTGCATCGAGTCTACGCTTTTCAGCCGCACTCATCTTCACAGGCTTTGCCGGAGCTTTCTTGGCTTTCTGCTTTGCTTTCGTAGATCCTGGGGAAACTGCTTCGCGTACTTCGTCAATCTTATCTTCAATAGCTTCGACTTTTTCCCTGGTTTCGTTAATTCTGTCTATATTCCTATCCACTAAGCCCATTGCTTTTCTTGTACCAACACGTTCAGCCTTCGCGTTTTCTTTATCAGTCCTCTTCTTATCTTCTTTCACTTTCTGCTTCTGGTATGATTTTTCGGCTATCTCTCTGAGTTCTTCACTCCGGGTTTTTACTGTAGGAGGATTGTGTGATTTATTTTTCAGGGCCTGATCGACTTTCTCAACAACCTCTTCATCTTCTACTTTCTCCTGTTTTCTGGTGATTTTATTGGCGAGATTTCGAGTAGCTTCCTTCCCTGCTTCTTTCGCTTCACGCATTATAAGATCAGCTTTTCTCTGTTCGTATCGAGCTTTAGCCTCATCCATCCCTTTTTTTGGGATTTTTACTGACCGTGGCTCTGGTTCTTGCTCTGGCTCTGGCCTTGTGACTTTAACACGAGATGGCCTTCTCATTTTCTCCCTGATGTAGTTAGCCGCCCTCTCTCGCTCTGACTCATACGCGACTGCATCTACTGTTTGTTCATCTGCTTGATAGTATGCCATGATCAAGCCTCAGCTTCATCTTTCACCCGAAATATGTCTCTAGCGTCTTCAATGCCTTCATCTTCTGGTATTTCTTCAATTACTTCACCAGTTTCATCACCGTCTATTGCTTTCTGAACAACTACTTGAAAACCGCCACACACTTCTGTCATATACGCAAGCATAGTTGGTGCGGTCAGTCCAGCCGAAGCGATTGCTTCCAGCACTTGATTTTCTTCTTCTGAAACTATCAAAATCATTAGCAGTAACCTCACATTTTTATAACATATATAACGACTCTGTTATATATATAGATATGTGTACTTTTATATATATCGATTTAAAACAACATAGTTATATACTAATGTATATAGAAAATAGAGAAAAGCGAGGATTGTAAGATGATTAAAAAGAGTTATAAAAGGATGATTAGCGTCTGTTATGACGCTGTTTCTGATGTCCACAATGTTTTCTGCTTTCGTCAGCCTGAACCATCCTTTCGTATGGAGAACCCGAGAAAGAAGAGTTCGCTGGTCGGATACAAGCCATTTATATCACCAAAAAAGTTATAATCGCATTGCTGCGATTACATGAACCCAAGGAAATGCATTATCGCCCCGGCCCCGAGACAGAGCACCATAAGGGCTGCCAGCGTGTACCCAGATTCGATGTTGGTCGTCACAGACTGATATAGAGTGTAGAATGTGCTGTTAGAGTCGATAGCTGCTGTACCAACAACACTGTTCAGCACAACAACTCCCAAGATCAGTATGCAACTGACTTTAATGATTGCAGTTGCCCAGTCGTCAGCACTCATATCACCTTGTGCTTCTTCATATGTGTGGAGTTTTGCTTTGATTTTGTTTGTGAATTCCATGATTATTACCTCTTTTACATTTTTGAATAAGAATGAATTACAGCATACACACCAACAATCACAATCCCCCAACTCATAATAGTCCAGAGTGGTGAAAGCGTGGATGATACGCCTGATGCGGCTTGAGCTACGCTACTATCGTTACTTTGATTAGCCTCGTCTATAAGTGTGGATGTTGCGCTGATGCCGACTACGACAAAAAAAGCAACTGCAATTAATAGCACAACTAAGCCGCTTGATCCCATATTTGATAATTTCAGCACAGAAGTATATATATAGATGGAGACTTTCACATAAAAATATTTAGCACGTTATATTTATCGAGCTTCGTAGAAAAATAATTTAGCACGTAAAATTATGGTTAATCGAAAATTATTTTAGTACGTGAGTAGTAAAAGAAGCAAAATTAGAACTTTTTTGATTTACCCGAGAAAACTAGAACTTTCTAACAACTGATACATTTACAAATACATTTATATATCCAGAAATCCCCCTACAATTGCAAGAAGTATTCCAAGCTCTACAGATTCGGA
>CAZLNG010000031.1:0-35811 GCA_964560735.1 uncultured Methanosarcinales archaeon
AAGTATAGTCCAATAACCTTTTTTTGTTTTTTTCTGAATAACGGTCTGTATTCTGGAAAACAGGATCAAAAAACTGTAAAATGAAAACTATGAAATGAAAACTATAAAATGAAAACTATAAAACGAAAACTATAAAATGAAAACTATAAACTGAAAACTATAAAATAATACTAAAAAAAATAGTAATATGAAGCAGAATTTTTCATTAATGCAGGACAAATTGCCCAGCTGTTTCAGAACAGATTGGCAGAAATTTTTGATCTGTTTTCGGCCTTTAAACTTCATAAAGCGATTTTTCAGTCTGTATTATTCTTTTATTCTTTGCTTTCTATACGCTTGTATTCCGGCTGCAGTTCCATAGAACCTCTGTTCTTCAAAATTCAGTCTGTGCATACAAAAATTGTAAACATTCGAAAGTTTAAATATCATCTTCTCTAATTAAGGTGCAAGCATTAATGGAGGACTATACAATTAAAGAAGAGATCTGGATCGAAAAATACAGGCCTGTCAGGCTGGATGATGTGGCTGGACAGGAGGATACCATCGAACGCCTGAAGTCCTATGTTGCAACTAAAAATCTCCCTCATCTCCTCTTTTCCGGGCCTCCGGGTGTCGGGAAAACGGCTTCTGCAGTTTCTATTGCAAGGGAAATTTTCGGGGAGGATCTCTGGCGTGAAAACTTTACCGAACTAAATGCATCAGATGAGAGGGGTATCGACGTCGTCAGGACAAAAATTAAAAACTTCGCAAAAACTGCCCCTATAGGCGGAGCAGGATTCAAGATTATTTTCCTGGATGAAGCCGATGCACTGACTTCAGATGCCCAGTCTGCTCTCAGGCGGACTATGGAACGCTTCAGCAGTAATTGCCGTTTTATCCTCTCCTGCAATTATTCTTCCAAGATTATTGAGCCCATTCAGTCCCGATGTGCAGTCTACAGGTTCAGGCGCCTCTCCGATGATGCCATCCGAAAACGCCTTGAATATATTGTTCAGGATCAGGGTTTATCCATCACTGAAGACGGATATGAGGCTCTAGTATATGTGGCTCAGGGAGACATGAGGAAAGCTGTAAACTCTCTCCAGGCTGCAGCTTTCATCAATACGGAAAAACCTATCTCCAGGGACACTATCTACAGGACTACCGCAACTGCAGACCCTGAAGAGATCAAAAAACTTATAGAAACTGCTTTGCTTGGAAATTTCAGGGTTGCCAGAAAGGAACTCAACAGGCTGCTCTATGAGGAAGGGCTCTCAGGCGAGGATATAATCGGACAAATTTACAGAGCGATTTCCGAAATGGATAACCGCATGGTTCTGGATCTTGGGCTTTCTGAGAAACGCATTGTAGAGCTAGTAGATATAATCGGAGAGATAGACTTCAGGCTCACTGAAGGAGCTAGCGAGAAGATCCAGCTGGAAGCCCTACTTGCACATTTTGCACTTTCCAATACAGATTAAGATTTTGAATGAATTGAACGTAAGTTTATACAATATCTCTGAAGAAAGATTGAAATATGGGGTACTGTATAATATTTTTTATACGAATAAAGATATATGGATTTAATATATTTTGATCACCATGTCTGTTGAAGTCGCATTAGTGGAAATATTAAGTTCTATGCCTCACTGGTTTGCAGTTCTAATTATTGGGGCTGTTCCTATTACCGAACTACGAGGGGCAATACCCGTTGCTATGGGCATTTATGGGATGGGCCCTTCTGAGGCCTTTTTCTTTGCAGTGCTTGGAAACCTTCTTCCTATTATTCCTTTGCTGCTTTTCCTTGAGCCTGTCTCAAACTATTTAAGGCGCTTCAGGATCTTTGATTCTTTTTTCATCTGGCTCTTTTCAAGAACCCGCCGAAACAATACTGAAAGCTTTGAAAAATACGGGCTTCTTGCCCTGACGATCTTTGTAGCTATACCTCTCCCGGCTACAGGAGCCTGGTCGGGATGTGCAGCAGCATTCGTTTTCGGTATTAAATTCAAACATGCCCTTCCTGCAATTGCCGCAGGGGTGATGATAGCAGGAATTATAGTAACTGTCCTCACAATGACAGGTTTAGGGATCGCGGATCTGATTTCCGGAATTTAACTTTCTTTTCAAATCCTTCGAAATATTCATATATCTTTAAAATATCAAATATATCATCAACAGAACAAATATAAATTTCTCATTATATTTTTTCCCAGTTCCTGCTTTTACAGCTTCTTGAGGTTTACTTGCGTTGTCTGGCAGTTCTCTGGAATTTTCGAGGTGACTTTTATATGGCAAAGGCAGATAAGAAAAACAAAAAAATAGTTCAGTCTAAAAAATGTGTTGGCTGCGGAATTTGTTACTCCGTTTGCCCTGTGAATGCAAAGCTGATGAAAAGCGAAGATTTTGATCCGGATACCGCTGAACTTGGGATTAGAATTATTGACGGCATAGCTGTTATTAACGATGAGGTATGCGTCCGATGTGGAGCATGCTCAAAAATTTGCCCTGTGGAATCCCTAACTCTTTTGGAGATAGAGTCCGCAACTGCATAAAATCACAAAGAAAATTACAGCAAAAATAGGAAAATGCTGTTTTTCAGCATTCCATTTTTTTCTTCTTTCCTGAAGGCATATCTTATTTTTAGATATCTTATTTTTAATAGCCTGCAGACAAATCGACTGGACTTAAAGCATCTCTTTTGCTAATTTTATGTCTTCAGCCTTTACGGTTTTTCTGCCTGCATGTTCTGCAAGTTTTATTGCTTCTCTTGAAATCTCAAGTCCGTACTCTTCCAGAATTTCTGTAAGAGCCATTCCTGCACTTTCACTTACCCTATGAGCACCTGCCGTTCTTATTAAACGCTCTATTGGTGCGAATGGTATTACTTTTGCCATATTATCCTCCAATGTACTTTTTTTATTGATATGAATTCTTTTTAGTTCTTTGATTTTGTAACCAGATTCTATAAATACTTTTGCCTATATTAAGGTTTTTTTACATCTTATTCAGCTTTTTATGCTCTTTTTTCCCTCTATTTACTTTCTAGTGCCTATTTATCTCTTTTTTCCTCTATATATATTTTTATGGACAGATACGTTTTTGTACTTTCCCTGGTACGGATCTGAATGAATTAAGATGGAGGCTTTTTTTTCGAAATCTTGATATGAGATTATCCTGATGTACCACTTATGCTTTTACAGGAACTCCTAGGCATCGATGAAGAGATCTATTTTATAGAAGAGGGTTATCTTGCCCAGAGAACGATTGAGCGCACGTTTCAGTATGTGAATGGGATCAGGAATTTTTTGGGTGAGAGGAGGATGCGGCTTTTAAGAGTTCGCGAAGGAGAGAATATACTGGCTCTGATGCTTTTTAATCCGGCAGATGAGGACGTTCCTGTTGATTTCTGGTCAGTTTTTACGGGGTCTCTTGCGACAGCATCTTTGAAAAAGGAGTTTGAAGCTGCTGCAGCTTCTATTCTCAGTTTCAATCCGCCTGAAAAGGATATTGAAATTTCTTCTGAGATTTGGAGGGATGCTGTAAATGAGTATTACTCCATGATGCTTGTAAACAGGAATCTTTGCCCTGGCTGTACCGTAAAAACTGAGTCTTATGGGAGCATTTTCTCAGAAAACCGGGTACAGAAAGTACAAGAGATTTTTAATTTCCTTAAAGAAAAAGGGCTTTATCCTGAAGGACGGCTCCTTGAGGTTTGCTGCGGGAATGGAATGTCGACCCTTGCTTTATACAGGCTTGGGCTGGAGCCCATGGCGGTAGAAATTAATAAGTGTGCGATCTGTCAGGGACTTGAACAGGGAGTTTTGAATCCGCAAAAAGTAACTGTGATGGACGCTACTGTTCTTTCCAGGTTTTTTGAGCCAGGAAGTTTTGATGCAGTAATGGGATTCATGCTTGGCCTTGTCTATGAATTTAATAAGGAGCTCTGGATAGGGATTATGAGGGAAGCTGTTAAGGTTGCAAATGAAAACGCTCTTTTACTCTTTACAGTTAGCAGCAAGCCTGAAATTGAAATTCTTGCCGAAGCCCTGCGCAGATTAGGGGTTAAAGGCGAGATTGTGGATAATACCGATTCTGAGGGGACCTATGATCAGTGGTTTTTTGTAGGAAGAAAGCAAAAAACCTGATTCGCAGTTTATGAGATTTATGAAACATAAAATACAAGTTAAACTCTTACATGGTTGAGATTTTATTTTTGAATATTTTTTCCTTAATATTTATATGTTTTAATGTTTCTTATTCTCTTATTCTTTTACAACTCCGGACCATTTTTTCTCAATTCTGGAAGCTTTCTCAAAAGCTTAAGTTATTTTTCAACCCGGTGACTTTTTGCTGAAAAAAACGCTTGTTTTATGTTAACAAGGGGAAAAGTATATACTTGTTAACAATGGTATATTAAAGAATTCTCCTCAACGCAATATTAGTGTATTGCGCTTGAGTTTACAGTTTTATTCTCTTCTGTTTGCGAGTCCGGAGATCTGATCAACCCAGATCTAGAAAACCCTTTCTCCGGTAGAATTGCAGGAAACTGCAGCAACATCGCAATTAGGAGATTATACGTTTACTCAAACCGAATCAAAATATCAACCCCAGTAGTTTCCGGAAATCTCAGCTGACTCCTCCGGAAAAGCCATTGATCAAATGGCTGCTAAGAATATCAAATAAAATTGTTTTGATTCGATTTTAAGAGGTTCATCCATGAGTGTAAAAATTACTGAAACCATCCTCCGGGATGCACACCAATCTCTCCTGGCAACCAGAATGCGGACAAGAGACATGCTCGAAGTGGTTGAACATTTAGACCAGATCGGGTATTTTTCCCTCGAAATGTGGGGAGGCGCTACCTTTGACAGCTGTATTCGTTATCTTAATGAAGACCCCTGGCAGCGTCTGAGGGACATCAAGAAAAAAATGGACAATACTTATTCCCAGATGTTACTGCGGGGCCAGAACCTCGTAGGTTACAGGCATTATTCGGATGATGTAGTCGAGAAATTTGTTACCAAGTCCTATGAGAACGGAATAGATATCTTCCGGATTTTTGATGCTGTTAACGACATTCGGAATATGGAATGCTCCATTAAAGTAGCAAAGAAACTTGGTGCCCATGTACAGGGCACGGTCTGTTATACCATAAGCCCGGTGCATACAGTTGAAACATACGTGAAAATGGCAAAAGAGCTTGAAGAACTTGAGTGTGACTCCCTTTGTATCAAGGATATGGCAGGGCTTCTTTCACCTCACGATGCAATTGATATAATAAGTGCTATGAAGAAGGAAATCTCCATTCCTATTTCTCTACACTGCCACTGCACATCAGGAATGGCTCCTATGAGTTACATGGCAGCCTGCGGGGCAGGGGTGGATGTACTTGACACTGCACTTTCTCCCCTCGCCTGGGGAACTTCTCAGCCTCCTACAGAGACGGTTGTAGCAGCTTTAAAAGGGACTCCTTACGACACTGGCCTGGATCTGGGAGCTTTTGAGGAAGTTGTCAAATATTTCAAAGATTTAAAAGAGAAATACAGAGGAATCCTTGATCCCATTTCCGAGCAAATCGATACCAATGTTCTCATTTACCAGATTCCTGGCGGGATGCTCTCAAACCTGGTTTCTCAGTTAAAGGAGCAGAATGCCCTTGATAAATACAACGCTGTCCTCAGTGAAATGCCAAAAGTAAGAGAAGAGCTTGGATATCCCCCACTAGTTACCCCCACAAGCCAGATAGTGGGCACTCAGGCAGTGCTTAACGTATTAATGGGCGAACGCTATAAGGTGATTCCCAAAGAAGTAAAGGATTACGTCCGGGGACTTTATGGACGATCTCCTGCTCCTATAAGCCCGGAAATGGTAGGCAAAATTATCGGAGACGAAGAACCCATTCACTGCCGCCCTGCAGATCTCCTGAAGCCTGAATATGAGAAAAGAAAAAAAGAAGCAGAGGAGATGGGTATTGCCAAATCCGAAGAAGATATCCTTACATATATACTCTATCCGGCCATTGCCCCTAAATTCCTGAAAGGCGAAATGGAAGAAGAGGCTCTTGCAGTAGTTGCCCCGGCCCCTGCAGTCCGGCAGGACTACACAATTCCGACTCATTTCAAGGTTGAGGTGGACGACGAGATATATGAGGTCAAAATCGAGCCTCTGGGCGGGGGACTTTCCATATCAGAGCCTGCTCCTAAAAAACCGAGTGCTGAGTCTATTAAAGGAGGGATCAGCAGCTCAATGCAGGGTATGATTCTTTCTCTTAAGGTCAAGGTAGAGGACATTGTTTCCGAAGGGGATACAGTCGCTGTCATTGAAGCAATGAAGATGGAGAACTCTGTTCATGCTCCTCATTCAGGTACCGTAAAGGAAATCTTTGTTTCAGAAGGCGATACGGTAGCTCCTGGTGACATAATAATGTCAATTGAGTAAACAAGCGGGTGGAAGGTATTATGTTCAAAAAAGTACTCATTGCAAACCGCGGGGAGATAGCCATCAGGGTTATGCGTGCCTGCAGGGAGCTTGGAATTTCCACTGTAGCTGTTTGCTCGGAAGCTGACAAGAATGCTCTTTTTGCCAAATATGCAGACGAGGCCTACCTGATAGGCCCCGCTCCTTCCAGCCAGAGCTACCTGAATATGGAAGCCATTATTGAGGTTGCAAAGAAAACCGGATCTGACGCAGTTCATCCGGGATATGGTTTCCTTTCCGAAAATCCTGTCTTTGCAAAGCGCTGTGAAGAAGAAGGCATTATCTTCATAGGCCCTCCAAGCCACGTTATTGCTGAAATGGGAAGTAAAATCAGGGCAAGGAACCTTATGATGAAAGCAGGCGTACCTGTTGTGCCCGGAACCAAGGATGCGATTGAAGATGTGGGCGAAGCTCTGAAGGTAGCGGAAAATATCGGCTATCCGGTTCTGATTAAAGCGTCTGCAGGAGGAGGAGGAATCGGAATGAAGGTAGTCCACTGCAGTGAAGAACTTGCTAATGCACTTGATTCTACCAGACACATGGCAGGCTCGGCTTTTGGAGATTCTTCCGTTTTCATTGAAAAGTATGTAGATGAGCCAAGACACATAGAAATTCAGATTTTGGCCGATTCCTACGGAAATACTGTTTATCTTTCAGACAGGGAATGTTCCATTCAGAGAAGACATCAAAAGCTTATTGAAGAAGCTCCTTCTCCAATCATGACTCCTGAGCTTCGGGCACAGATGGGAGAGGCCGCCGTAAGGGTAGCAAAGACAATCGGCTATGTAAATGCAGGGACAGTAGAGTTTCTTTACTCGAAGGGTAATTTCTATTTCCTTGAGGTCAATGCCCGTTTGCAGGTTGAACACGGTATTACTGAGATGGTTACTGGTGTTGATATTGTAAGAGAACAGCTCAGAATAGCCTGGGGAGAAAAGCTTGAGTTCAACCAGGAAGATATCGTTATCAATGGGCATGCTATCGAGTGCAGGATCAACGCCGAAGACCCATTAAACGACTTTGCTCCTTCTCCTGGAAAAATAAGGAGATACCGTTCAGCAGGTGGGCCAGGTGTCAGGGTAGACAGTGGAGTACACACTGGATACACGATTTCTCCTTATTACGATTCAATGATCTCGAAGCTCTGCGTCTGGGCAAAGACAAGAGATGTAGCTATTGCCCGGATGGATAGAGCCCTGTACGAGTATGTAGTTGTGGGAGTAAAAACCAATATACCCTTCCATAAGGCTGTTATGCGAAACCCCGCATTTCGCAGAGGCGATCTTACAACTGCTTTTATTGAAGATCACAATATTCTGGAAGCTGTTGAAGAGGTTGTCAAAGCAGATGCAGAAAAAGGGGCTACCCTGGCTTCGGCACTCGAAGCAAAAGACAAGAAAGTTGCGGCTATCACAGCTGCCGTACATGCTTATGTAAGTATGGCACAAAAAACACAGCGGTGATAGACATACTCTCCAGAGGATAGAAACTGGATATTGCTTGTTTGGCATGGAACATTTAAACTAAAGTAATATATACTGTGGAACGTATACATTTGTATGGGGTGCACGGATGGGAGATAAAAGATCTCGAATTATCAAAGCACTTAAAGATGCGCAGAAAAGCCCTGTTTCCGGAGAGGAATTGGGGCTTAAGTTAGGGATATCCAGGACAATGGTCTGGAAGTACATTAAGTCACTTCAGGCTGATGGTTACGAGATAGAGTCATCCCCAAAAAGAGGTTACGTCCTGAAATCAGTACCTCAACTCCTGTACCCGGAAGAAATCCAGATGGGGCTCAAAACAACTCTTCTGGGGCAGAAAATTCGTTATTTCGAAGAAGTAAACTCTACAAATAGTATTGCGAAGGAAATTGCGGCTTCAGAAGATGAAGGAACGCTTGTAATCGCTGAAATACAGAAGGGGGGCAGAGGCCGTATGGGTAGAGAATGGGTCTCTCCTCACGGAGGCATCTGGATGTCCGTAATCCTGAAACCCGGAATTCCTCTCAGGCATGCTTCCAGACTTACTCTGGTTGCAGGGCTTGCGGTTGCAAACGTTATTAGGGATATGGGTCTTGATGCCCGCATCAAATGGCCAAATGACGTTCGTATTAACGGGAAGAAAGTCTGTGGTATCCTTACCGAGGCAAAAGCTGAAGTGGATAGAGTGGACTATGTTGTGCTGGGAATAGGGATCAATGTAAACATGGATCTGAAAGACATTCCTGAATCTTTCCGTGCAGGCTCAACAACTCTGAAAGTTGAGCTTGGGAGGCACATAAAAAGAGTTTCTTTCCTTCAGGATTTTCTCTTCGAACTTGAGCAGCAGTACATAAATTTCAAGACCAGGCCTTTCTCACGCATTTTGAACGATTGGCTATCCCTTTCTGATACTATCGGAAGGGAAGTAAAGGTCACTACACCTTCAAGAATCATAGAAGGTAAAGCTGTAGGGGTAACTCCAGACGGAGCCCTCATTATAAGAAAAGCAGACAATACTAAAGAAGAAATTATTGCAGGCAGATGCATTTATGCGCGTCCAAAGTAAAAGTGGAAAAAAGGAAAAGAAGGACGCAAAATCTTTCTCTAAGTTTTCCTTTTTTCTCCTTGTCTCTTTATTCCTTTTGGTTATATTTTCCTCCTTGACCTCTTCTTTAGCTGCAAGCAACGGAGAAAAGCTTTCAATTGTTCTTATCAACGGAGACGAGATTTATGTGCGGTCAGGCAATTATTACACCTTTCTACAGGATTATCAGCTTTATGTGAAAGGTGCGGACACTGGTGGAAAAAGTATATGGCTAGAACTTCGTAGAGATGGGGCTTCCCTTAAAGATGCTATTGCTACTGAAGGTTCTCAATTTGTATATGAGCAAAACTCTACTGAAATTCTTAATCTTACGGTTGACACCATATATGCAGGATCAGACGGAGTACTGGTTAAGTTCTCACCTGTATATCAATACCTGGATCCCAGGCTCCCAATGCCTCAAAATCCCAACAATGGACCTCTCAATAACTTTTCGGAGGGCAACTCCTCCGAATCTCTGGAGGCAGATAGCCAGGCAGAAGGTTTTGATACACCTCTTTTCCTTCTAAGCCTGGGAGCTATGCTTCTGGTTACGGGGCTTTTTGCAGGAAAAGGAAAGAGAAAATGAGCCCTTTCCCAATAACTTTAATGTCTGTTCTTAAAACTAAAAGAACGGATTTTTAATAGAAAAATCATAACCAGGAGCTCTTTTAATAGAAAAAGCGTAATCAGAAGATCTCTACTACAAAAATGGGAATGATCGAATTTTAAAAGGAAAAAGCCGGGGAAACCGCAAAAAGATTTTTACCACCGGCTAATGATTATTTTTTGGTTTCTTACTCATTTGGAGAGAACTTCACGTCTCCTTTTTCGATAAGAAGTTTAAGATCTTCAAGGCTCAGACGAGCATTTTTCTGAAGCTTTTCGCGGGCGTCATTATGTTTCTGGCTTACTTTGTTCTTGTCTTTAGTAAGCTGAATATCTTTTAACTTATCAAGGTATAAAGAGAGGTCCTTACGGGAATTTGCAATGCTGGTCTTAAGGGGATCAATCTTTTCCTTGATTGAGTTTATATGTGTGATTCTTTCCGTAAGCTGGGCATGGTATACGTTTGCTTCTTTTCGGATTTCATCGGCTGATTTGAAGTTTTCGAGCATTTCCAGGTGACATGCCTGAGATTCATCTGAAAGTGCCTGGATTTTCTCATGGAACTCATCGCCTTCTTTATGAATTCCCTTAGATTCCTTATACCTGTCCTGGATTTGTGAGTGCAGCTCATTCGCCTTTGCTGCAGATTGCAGACGTTTATTGAGATCATTCAGTTTCTGGAATATTTTAATTTCAACTGCAAGAGGGATGTCCTTATTAAGGAAAGAATCCAGCTCTGCTTCATATGCCTTTGAGAGAGATTCTACACTTCCGTGGGAAAGTTTGTTACACTCATCGCGCTGTTCCTTAAGCTCAGCAATGCCTGAAAATAAATCCTGTGTTTTGGAGTTTACGTCACTCCTTTTTTCTTTGTAAGCGCTAATTATTCTGTTAGTCTCGTCCCTTTTATCTCTCAGTTCCTGTGCTTTTGCAACCTTTTCCTTAACCTGCTGGTTCAGGGAGTCTCTCTTTTCTTTCAGTTCATCGATATCGGTCCTGTTTATTTTCAGTTCCTTGAAAATCGAAGCCAACTGCCTTTCGCTTTTCTCTATCCTGCTCCTGAGCTCGTTTACCTTGCCCTTCAGCTCCCGTTCGTTAAGGTTTGAAAGGTCGGCCGTTGCAATTTCTGTAGTTGAAACGTCGTTGCTCATGTAGTACCACCACCCGCGTATTTTCGAAAAAGGATTATACCTTCAACTTTTCCCAGTAATTTAAGGCTTCTTCATGGCTTTTTACCTTGGTTTTGAGCCATTTATGCTGGGATTTATTTTTTGAAATCTCTTCACTCTTGCTGCCGTCATCCACTTCAAGCTGCTTTTCAGATTCTGCTAACTTTTTCAGTTCCATATTCGAATTTCTTGCTTCCTCTATTTTCACCTGAGTTTGCAGGAGGAGGTTTTCTTCAAGCCCCAATGTCCTTACAAACTCGTGCAGATTTCCCATAAAAGAATCCTTAAGTCGCTGCTCCTCTTCGGGTTCTATCTGGCCTTTCAGCTTTTTAATTTCTTCCTTAAGCTTATTGGCAGTTATCTGGTCAAGTTTGGGGAAGAGCTCTTTTTCTAGCAATGATTCTGCCTGATGGTAAAATTGTTGCCTCTTTTCCTTCAGGACTTCTTTTCGTTCCGCAATCTGGATTCTGGAAGTCTTTGCGTTTTTTATATTCTCTTCAACCTGGTTTAGCCTGCTGTCGAGTTCTTCAAATTCATTTTTGTATTCTTCCAGAAAATGCCTGTGTTTTTCCATAACTGCGGAAATCAGCTCCCCTTCTGTGTAGACTCTGATCCCGGCTTCTTCGATGTTTCCAGTCACTGTATCACAATCTGTATTTCTATTTTATATCTCTTTTATTCATTATATTTATAGCCAGCCTGCCGAGCTAAAGCTTTTTAAATGATTTTATTTTGTTAAACTCATTCTATGAATCTCGAATTAAATTCTGAAGATCTGGGCATGAGGCACAGAGTCGATTATTATTACTGAGTCCGGATCAATAAACCCACACTTTATGGCGCACCTGACAGTTTTTTCCCCAAAGAGATTTGCAGTCGTTGCTCCTTGAAGGGCTTTTTTTAGTTCTTCTTCGGAGACGTATTCCCCTTCATAAAAAGCTTTGCTAACCTCCACTAAGGTATTGCCGTGTTTCAGACTTCTCCCTAGAACTTCCTTATCACAGGCTGCAACAAGAACATGTTCTCCATTTTTATAAATTTTTAGATACATATTGTCCCTTCCAAGTAATATCTTACCTTTATTAATATTTACAGCTTAACCGTCTTCACATAATTTCTATGTGTTCATGACTTCGTGCTTTCAGGCTTGAAAGGTATATTTTTTACTCATAGATTTACTTTCGAATAACTGATAAGTCTCATTAATTGATAAGCCTTATATGGGTCTGGTCCGGGGAAAGAAGGTCTCCTCTCTGCTTCATTTTCTTAATGTTCTCTTCGGCATGAGTTCTATCTATCCCGTGGCTATTTTCAGCCTCAGCATATACCTCTTCTAAAGGAGCCTTCCCTCCAGGGTGTTTCTCACTTACCTTTTTAATTACATCTTTCAGGATTTTGATCTTGTTTCTCTGGCTCATGCTTGTGCCAGACGCGATTATATCAGCATCAAGAGCTCCGGTTTCAGGGTCAACGCCTACGTTTTTAAGGCAGTTCATCGTTATTCTGATAGTCCTTTTTGCATCTTCAAGCGTGACTATATTGCTCAGGCGGATTCTTGCACTTGCTTCCGAGAGGCGGACAAGGGCTTCAAGCTGTCTGGCTGTCACAGGCACAGGTGTGTTTTTACCTTCTCCTGTTTTTCGAAGATCCGTATAAAAGTTTATCAGGTGAGTTCTTGCATCTTCCTCCATGACAGGATAAACATTTTTCCGGGCGTATGCAACGTATTTCCGCATAATTTCGGCTGCTATGACAGGTTCTATCACTTCAAGTTCGGCTTCAACAAAATCTTCCGTAATGTGGGATCCAGGAAGCTTTTGTCTCTGCTCAAAGAGTTCTCCTGCGTAATGGGACTGAAGAATGTGATTTGCAATTCTGCTGTCCAGGGCATGGTTGGGGGAATCGAGCAAAACGAAGATAAGGTCAAAGCGAGAAAGCAGTGCTGGAGGCATGCTGATTTGTTCTGCGAGGCCTTCATACCGGTCAAAACGCCCGTATTTGGGATTTGCAGCCCCTAAAAGAGCGCAGCGGGACTTAAGAGTGGCAATTATTCCCGCTTTGGCAATACTTATGGTTTGCTGCTCCATTGCCTCATGCAGGGCACTCTTATCCTCTGTTTTCATCTTATCCATTTCGTCAACCGCAGCAATACCCATATCTGCCATGACAAGTGCCCCGCCTTCTATTGTCCATCTCCCGTCATTCAGGTCATCTTTTACGGCAGCTGCAGTCAAACCGCTTGCAGATGCACTCCGCCCTGAGGTAAATACACCCCTTGGAGAGAGTTTAACCACATAGCGCAGGAGTTGACTTTTTGCAATTCCAGGGTCGCCTACGAGCATAATATGGATGTCCCCTCTTATCCTGGCCCCATCAGGAAGGTTTTTTACCACGCCTGAGAACAGCTGGAGAGCAAGGGCTTCCTTTATGTCTTCATACCCGTAGATTGAAGGGGCAATAGAACTAACAATTTTTTCGTAGACTCCCGGGTCGCGGGAAAGTTCAAGGATTCTCTCTTCATCTTCGGGAGTTATTTCAAGTTCGTCAAAATCCCTATCAAGACGTTCTATGGAATTTGCTTCGAGTATAAGATCATAGAAAGTAGATTTCCCATCTTTTAGAGTCCTCTGGATGGATTTCAGAATTCCGTTAATTATGACCCTATCTCCGGGGGTGACATTTCCTGTCAGGTCGTCCGAAGAATCTATTTCAAGACTCTGAGGCTGGGAACCGCCTTTGAGATTTTCGGGAGATTCCTGAATCTGGAGCTTCTGGGCATCGATAAAAGTAGAGTCTTCTATTAAGATCTTAAAGGGTCCCTTCTTTCCGCAGGTCTCATTTTCGCAACCTGCAAAAGGCTCTTCGAATTTGAAGCTATTTTGCTCAACAATGGTCAGGTGTCCACATCTTAAACACTGGAAAGCCGCTTTAGTAATTCTTGGCCTGACTTCGGTAGCTTTCCGAATCATGCCTTCTATTGCAACAAAACGTGAAAGGTGCTTGCTTCTTAATTCCCTTATGGGTATTCTATTAGGAATCTTTGTTATCCTTACATGAGCCTCTTCAAAGCTCTTTTCCACAGGAAGATCAATTTCCCTCAGTGCAGCTTCAGCTGCGTCTATAAGTTCTCCGGGGTGTTCAAGAACTTCTTTTGAGAGCTCTCTATCAAATTTCTCAATATCCGTAAAGTCCACGATAAGACTTCGCTGGTCCGGATATTCGTTTGCAAGCTGGAGGATTTCGTTCCAGTAATAATCTTTAAAAAATCTTTTTAATTTTTCGTCCCACTTGCTTTCTATTTCAGTCATATCGTTCTCGAAAATATTTGGTTTTTATGTAATATTTTCATTCTTCTTCAAGCTAATTTTTGCATAAAATGGTTCAAAAAAAGTTGAAAGAAAGCGTATAATAGATTCTGATATAAGAACAGATTTACTTCATATAACAGGCTTATTCTCATATGAACTTTTCCATACTTCCCTGGTCTTCTCCTTCTTCGCTCTCAGCTTCTTTTATTGCATATCCCATTCTTCTTTCTGTCTTTCTTATTATTCCCCTCAAAGTCTGAACCTCCCTCGGAGTCAGGCCCGCCCTTCCTAAAATTCTCCTCAGCATCAGGAAAGTTTTATCTTTTTTATGAGGCGGATAGTCTATTTTTCCGAGAAACTCTTCAAGGTGCCCGTACAGAAGCTGCAGGTCAAAGCCTTCTGCAAGAGGACTGTTTCCTCCTTCAAGTTCCGAGAGTTCATAAAGCACCACTGCAACTGCGTGGGAGAGATTCATTACTGGATATATTTCAGAGGTCGGGACCGTAATAAGCATATCAAAACTTTTGAGCTCATCGTTTCGGAAACCGTTGTCTTCGCGCCCGAACATAATCGCAATTGTTCCACTGTGCCCTCTTAGTCTCTCTTTTAGCTCTTTTGGAGTGTAAAGCGGAAGCCGTATGTGTTCCCCGGTCTTCAGACTTGAAACTCCTGTGGTTCCTATAAGCAGGTTTGCACCCTCTACGGCTTCCTCAAGGTTTGAGACAATTCTTGCTCCTTCAAGCACATCTCGTGCATGTGAAGACATTGCTCTTGCCTGTCCTTCAAGTTTGCAGGGATTTACCAGTACCAGGTCAGAATGTCCAAAGTTTTTCATAGCTCTTGCAACAGACCCGACATTTCCCTGGTACATGGGTTCTACAAGCACTATACGAATCTCAAGTGACAAATTTCTCAGTCCTGCGTTTTTAAAATGAGTTTTCAAGGGTAATTCTCATGGGCAATTCTCAGGGATAATTCTCAAGAGTGATGGCGTCTTCCGTACAGACAGTTGTACACATTCTGCAGCCAAGACAGTAAGAAGGATCCTTCAAAATACAGACTTTTTTTCCATTTTTCTCTTCTATGGAATAAATTCTTGGGCCTTTAGGGCAGGCAGCTCTGCATTTTCCACAGCCTGTACATTTCTTTTCATCAATATATATTTTCATATCAATTATTTTCCGGTTGTCATCGTTAATCTCATATCTATCTCATTTTCGGATTTTGCTTGTTTTTCTACAGCTTCTTCTTTATTTACATCCAGAACTCTTATTTATCCCCTTAAATATATTAGCTTTAAGTCTGCCGGACAGGTATAAGAATTAGATCTCAGTTAAGCTTCATGACCTGATTTTATTTCTGTCCTGACGGTTTCTGAATTTTAATTTTAAATTAACCTATCTTTAAGTTAAACTACATAAAGAGAAAAGGTGATTTTCATGAGTCTTGAGAAGGTTCTAAAAGATACTTTTAGAGGAGAGACCACTGAAGTTGGGTGGTATCTTGCGATGTCGAAAGTTGCTGAACGGGAAGGGTATGCTGATATTGCAGTTTACCTGCGCCAGATAGCAATGGACGAAGCCTGGCACGCTACCGAAGTGGCTGAGATCCTCGGGCTTGTTAAAGAAACAACAATGGAAAACCTGGAGATGATGCTTGAAGGAGAAAGCAAAGCCGAAATCGAGAAAGCTGAAGCCGCAGAACTGGCCAGGAAGGAAGGCAATACAAGGGCTGCTCTTTTCTTTGAGAGGGCCTCTCTGGACGAAGCCAGACACAAGGCAGGACTTAATGGTTTCGTAAAAAGACTGAAACAACAATAAAGAGAAAAAACGGATCTTCTGATCCGTCTTTTGTTTAATACTTATATAGTTCTTTAATGAATGTTGATTTATCCAGTAGAGCAATCAGGTTAATTTTTTGAGCTCCTGATCCTGTAGCAGACTCTCTTTTAGACGTGCTGTTTTATATTGTCTTGAGTAGATATACTCTCTGAATCTGAAATCTCTTTTGCGGGTACTGGACTTCTTCTAATTCGCAAAAGCGCCGGAATATCGGGGTTCGACATCTTTTATGGGGGGATTAATTTTGGGGATTTAAAAAAGAATTTAATTCATTCTGCTATTAAGTCACGGCTTGATAGACTCTGTAAATTAGCCTTTGCTTTCGATTTTCGATACTGATTTTAGATGATGATTTTAGGAAAAAAGTAAATTAAACTTTAAATCAATGACAATTAACGCTGAGATGAACTCAGAAATATAGTTCGGAGAGTGGGAAATATGGTAAGCAAAGAATATGTTAAAGGGGACCTTCCTGAGAAAGCTGCAATCCTTCAAAGAGACAGAGAAACCTATGCAATTGCTCCGCACATCCCGGGGGGGATTGTATATCCGGCAACTCTCAGGAAGATAGCTGATATAGCAGAGAAATATGGGGCTGCGGCTCTCAAAATTACTTCTGCTCAGAGAATTGCGATTGTAGGATTAAAAGAGGAAGACCTGGATGCGGCATGGGGGGAACTGAATTTAAAACCCGGAGCTGCCATAGGGCTCTGCGTCCGCAGCGTCAAAATCTGTCCAGGGACCACATTCTGTAAAAGAGGCAAACAGGATGCAGTCGGGCTTGGCCTGAAGCTTGACGAAAAATATCACGGCATGCAGCTTCCATCGAAGTTCAAGATGGCGGTTTCAGGTTGTCAGAACTCCTGTTCTGAGCCCTGTATAAAAGATATCGGAATCATGGGTACTCCCAGAGGGTTTACTGTAACGGTTGGAGGAAGTGCAGGGCCACGTCCCAGACTTGGGACTGAGGTGGCAAAAGATCTTTCTGAGGAACAGGTTCTTGACCTTGTTGAAAAAATAATCAGTTTTTATAAAGGATATGAGAAACCAAGGAGGATTGGAGAAGTAATAGATGAAATAGGGATTGAGAAATTTAAAGCAGAAGTCGGGATCTAAAATTATTTTTGCAAATTAACCAGGTATTTTGTAAATCAAGCCTGTTTGAGAATGGAAAAATAGTTTAGAGAAGTTGGATTATAGTTTAGAGAAGTTGGATTTTCAAAGGACCTTTAGAAATGTTTGGTTTTCAGAGAACCTTCAGAAACGTTTGGTTTTCATAGGATCTTCAGAAACGTTTGGTTTTCATAGGATCTTCAGAAACGTTTGGTTTTCAGCGAACTTTCAGAACAGGAAAGGTTTGAAAAAACAATTCTCATACCTTTTTCTATTTATGTTCCTGTTAATCTTTTGCCGATCTGCTTTTCCTGTTACCTCAATTTTATTTTTCCAGTTTTCTGTAGTCGAATTTTTTATTTTTCTGTCCGGATAAATTTTGTACTATTATTTTATACTTTTTACATTATAATTTAACTATTATTTTTTTCTTTTTTCTTTTTTATTCTACTGTTTAATCCCTTTCAAGCCCATGATTTTCAAGGCTCTTGAGGGCTTTTCGATGTTTTGTTTAATAATGATAACGTTTAAATATAATAGATACAAAGACTAACAGACTATCCAAACCTTATGCAAACAGTCGCTACGGTTATCACTCTGTCTTTACTGTTATTTATGTTCTGTAATATTACAATTCTAAAAGCAGTATTAGTTCTCAGTTTTTGACCCATCTATAGGAGGAATAAATTATCAGCAGTGAAATGGCATATTTCTCTGGAATTACAGACGCAATGAGAATTACGTTTGTCCAGATTATGATACTCAGCACAATAGCCATTGTGGTTTTCTTATATGGTATGATCATTAACTTCCAGAAGTGGGGGGCAGGAGTAACAGGTTACGCCCTTGAGCCTCAGGAAGGGAAAAAGGGAAGCGCCATCACGTTCTTGAAAACGTGGTGGGCACAGGTCACAGCAGAATCTCATCATCATGGAAAGCCCATACTAGAGGTTCTCATTCTTGACATCATGTTCCAGAGGAGAATCCTCAAAAGAAGCCCGCTTCGCTGGTTCATGCACTTCACTATTTTCGCAGGCTGGATGACTCTGTTTGCTCTGTCAGGTATGATGTTTGCAGTCGAAATGACTGAAAAGATCGGGATTGAGCTTCCATTCACCCCCGCTGAATTTAGAGAAATTCTCTCCCTCCCTAACTATATCTTCGGGTATATTCTGCTTATCGGAGTCCTCATCGCAATAGTTAGAAGACTGTTTGTTTCCGAAGTCAGGGAAGCGTCCATTATGTATGACTGGATCCTGCTTGGAGGAGTTTTCCTGGTCACGATTTCAGGTTTTGTTGCCGATGGAATCAGGACCGGAATTATCTGGGGCTTTGGGCTTGACCCGGTAACTGCACCTCCAGCAGCTCTCTTCCACTCAATAATCTCCCTGTTCTTCTGTATCGCATATATCCCATACAGCAAATACATTCACGTAATCGCCACACCTCTTGCAATTCTTGCAAACAAAGGAGGCGAATAAACACATGGCAAAACGCAGCCCCTCAATAGATACAAAGAATCTTACCGCAGTGCAGCTTATGGAGCTTGACTCCTGTACCCGCTGCGGTGAATGTGTAAAATGGTGTCCGACTTATGCAGCTTCCGGCCAGAAACCAGGGTTAGCTCCAAGAGACAAGATCCTGCGCTGGAGGCAGTACATGAACAAATCCTACGGAGTTAAAGCAAAACTCTTTGGCCCCGAGGAGATCCCTCAGTCAGAACTTCAGGAATTCAAAGACGATGTACATGGCTGTACAACCTGTGGTATCTGTGCAACAGTCTGTGAATCAGGTATCAACACGGTAGAACTCTGGGAATCCCTGAGGGCAAACCTTGTAAAGAAAGGAATAGGTCCTTACGGCAAGCAGAACATGTTCCCAAAACTTATTGGGCAGTACCACAACCCTTACCTGAAGGACCAGAAAGACAGACTTGCCTGGGTTCCACCAGATGTGAAAATTGAAGACAAAGCAGACATTGTCTATTTCACCGGTTGTACTGCAGGGTACAATCAGCTCGCTTTAGCTTTTGCGACCTCGCGTGTGCTCAACAAGCTTGGCATTAAGTTTTCCATGCTTGGGGAAGAAGAATGGTGCTGCGGTTCAGCCCTTATCAGGACAGGCCAGGCGCATATCAATGATGTTCCTCGTGAAGTTGCAAAACATAACGTCGAAGCAATCAAGAAAAAAGGTGCTAAAAAAGTTCTCTTTGCGTGTGCAGGCTGTTTCCGTGCTGCAAAAGTGGACTGGCCAAGGCTTCTCGGTCAGGAACTGCCTTTTGAGGTTGTTCACGTTTCAGAGTTCCTTGCAGGTTTGATAAAGGAAGACAAAATTAAATGGGTAAAGCCTATTAACAAGACAGTTACTTACCACGACCCCTGCCACCTGGGCCGCCATGTTGGCGTCTTTGATGCCCCAAGATATGTGCTATCCCATATCCCTGGTGTCACATTCGTCGAAATGGACAGGGTAAAAGAATTCCAGCGCTGCTGTGGAGCAGGCGGTGGTGTAAAGGCAGGTATTCCTGATCTTGCTCTGGCAGTCGCAGAGTCCAGAGTTAAGGACGCCGTTGCAACAGATGCAGATATAGTGTCCAGCTGCTGCCCATTCTGTAAGAGAAACCTGATGGACGGTCGAGACTCACTCAAAGTTGACCTCGTTGTAGAGGACGTTATTGAGTTGGTTGCAGAGGCATTAGGCCTTGAGACTAAATAATCGAAAGAAGTAAAGGCCGGGTCCTTTCCATCTTTCTTTATTTTTTCTTTTTCTCATTCTTTATTTTTACTGTTTTATAGTAAGACTTAAATATCGCAACCTCCCTCTCCCCTTGAACATACATGAATATTCCCTACGAATTACTTGGAAAAATATTCGTATTCCTGATATTTTTTGTTCTTGTTGGTACCGGGATTGCGCTGCTAATAGGGGCTTACTCATTTAAAAATCGTAAAATCATTTTTCCGGGATTCGTATTGTTTACCCTCTATCTTTTTTATTCCCCTGCAAAATGGCTCTGTAAAGTTTTCGGGATAAGGGATACTCTTGTTGATGATATCCTTATCGATGTCCGGAATGCCGTTACATGCAGTGATTTCGTGGGTGCCAGAGGCAGGAAGATTTTGCTTCTTCCTCAGTGTATGCGCCATCCCAGCTGTAAGGCCAGATGCGATCCGGTTCACGGATATGAATGCAAACGCTGCGGGCTCTGTGACATCTCAAAACTCTGTGAAGCCGCTGAAAGGTGCAATTTCAAAGTTTTTGTGGTTCCCGGGGGGAGTTTTGTTAAAAAAATTTTTAAGGAATACAGGCCTGAAGCGTGCCTTGGAGTTGCATGTTATAATGAGCTTTCCGAAAATATGCAGGCTGTATCTTTTGTTCCTGTTCAGGGGATTCTTCTCCTCAAGGACGGCTGTTTCAATACCGAAGCTAACGTTGAGGAAATAATTCATAGAATGGAGATGTGCAATGTATAACCTTATTGGAAAAGCACTTTTCTTTTCCTTCCTTATATCTCTGATCCTCTCAAGCATAGCTCTTGTTGTCAGCAAGAGAAGCCTTACACGGAGAGTTCATCTAGCAGGCTTTTTTGCAAATGTACTTGACTTCTTTTATTTGCCTTTAAGGCAGCTTTTCCTTAAATTTTCAGACACTCGTGTCCTGGACAAATGGATGGCTTCTTTAAAAAATGAAGCTTCTAAATCGGCTTTTGCAAACACAAAAAGGAGGATTATTCTTGCTCCCCATTGTATGCGAGATCTTTTCTGTCCGGCTTATACAACACAGACAGGAATCCAATGTAAGTCCTGTGGGAAGTGTGTCTTTAATCAGTTAAGTAAAGACGCCGAAAAATATGGATATAAGTTATTTATTCTTACAGGCTCTTCCTATGTAAAAAATATTCTTAAAACGGAAGCTGCTGACGGTGTCCTTCTTATTGCATGTGACTATGAAATCAATAAAGTTATGCGGGCACTTAAAGGAAAAGGGGTTGTAAGCTATGGTATTCCTATGGAAAGGGACGGCTGTTTCGGAACAGAAGTAGATTATCAGAAAGTTCTGAATACTTTTGAAACTTTTAAAACGAGCTAATTTTTTTTTACTTTTAGTTATTAATTATGATTTAATTGCTGTTCATTAGCATTTAGACATTTCTATTACATCAAAATTGACATCAACAAATTGATTTCTGTATAAAAAACAGGCACAAAAGAAAAAAAATATAAATATTCAGGAATTCCCCTCTCTGAAGGTGTTTTTTTGAAAAAAGAGATAATAAATATTATAGGTGGAGGAATAAGCGGTCTTGCATGTGCAATAATCCTTCGTGAAAATGGGTATAGAGTTAATGTTTATGAAAAGGGCAGTTACGTTGGTAAAAGGTTCAACGAAGATTGGCAGGGGCTTGAAAACTGGTCTGAAAAAACTGATGTTCTAAAGCAGATCGAATCATATGGAATTGATTTGTCTTTTGAGTATGAACCTCTTTCGGAATTAACTATGCATTACTCAGAAAAAATGAAAACTATCAGAGGAAAAAATGCCTGCTATCTGGTGAGAAGAGGAAGCACGGAAGGCTGCCTGGATAGGGCTTTACTTCAGCAGGCCGAGAAATTGGGAGTAAAAATTCATTTAAATTACAAGCAGGAGGAAGGACTGCCTGTAAGAGTAAATGCAACAGGCCCCAGAAATGCAAACATTCTTGCAAGGGGAATCAAATTCAATACAAGGATCGATAGCGGCTATCATATGGCATTTGGCCAGGATATAGCCAAAGGGTTTTACTCCTATCTTTTGACCAAAAATGGGCATGGAACGATTGCAACTGTTTTTGGGCGCACAAGTGTTCATCGTTCGGAAGAGTTCCTTCTAAACACAATTGATTATTTTTCAGATTTTCTTGATGAAAAGGAACTTTCTGCAGGAAAAAAATTTGGGGGTTATGGGCACTTTGAAATAAAGAAAAATTATTATGACGAGAACGGCGCCATGCTCATTGGAGAAGCTGGAGGGTTTCAGGACAATCTATGGGGATTTGGAATGAGATACGCCTTTCAGAGTGCAGATCTCGCTGCAAGAAGCATAATAGAAAACGAACCATATAATGATTTGATAAAAGAATATTTACTTAAAAAAATGAAGCATTCAAAAAGAAACAGGCTAATTTGTGAAATGATGGGCCCTCTAATATATCCCCTTAAATATTATCTGGTTGTATCCAGCAAGGACCCCCTTCGACTTCTAAATATTTGTTACAGGTAATTTTAGATGACAGTACAGACGATCAAGACAGTACTGAAGATCAAATCAGAGTTATAAACTATGGGGACGGTTAATTTTTCTTTAGATTAATATTCGTTACTTATTATTCATAGGGATTTGAGAATTTTTAAGGACTTCTTCGTCTGAAATGGATCTAAGAAGATAATACTTAAGTCCCTGAAAGATAATGATTTTATCTAGAATTATGAATTTCAAAGATACAGGGTCCCAATAGGTTGTGCTAAAAGGGTATTTACTTGCTTGAGGGCCTTTCTGGATAGAAATACCTCTGGATTAATGGAGGTGCATTCTCAGGTAAAGGGATAGCTTATTTTCTTGTTTCAGGACAATTTTCTGAGAAAGGCCTGTAAGACATCCCGGCAGGGAGGAACTAAAAGATCTTCATAAATGTTAATCTATTCGTTAGACAGAATTTGGAACTTATCTTGAGTATTCTCTTATTGTTTTTTCACTCAAATCATAATTTCCAGAAGATGCCTTTAAAAGAGGATATCTTTCAAAGCAGATATAAAAGTAGAAAGCTCTTGATGAATATCTTTGAGTACTGATTTCAGATTACTTATACGAATTATTTAAGGATCATTTGCGCTGGGTCCTTCTAAATTACAAATAATTTAGTAAGAGGCTGTCTGAACATGTATGACCTGATTATAATAGGAGGCGGGCCTTCAGGAGCATCGGCAGGAAGAAGAGCTGGAAAACAGGGACTTTCAACCCTCTTGCTTGAGAAAGAAAAATTCCCAAGGTACAAGCCCTGCGGAGGAGCTCTTTCTTCCTATGCCCTGTCCTTTCTGGACTTTAAACTGCCTGAATCCTTGATCGAAAGAAAAATCTCTAATATCAGGATTCATTATAAGGATCTCTTTGCAGAGTATAAGAAAGAATCTACCCTGGCTTTTTTAATTTCCAGAGAAGTTTTTGACAATTTTCTGCTTGAAAAAGCCAGGGAAACAGGGATTGAGTTACACACCGGGGAAAAGGTTCTGGACTGCATTGAAAAAGAAGATTGTGTTGAAGTCAGGACCACGGATAACACCTATTTGAGCAGATTTGTTCTTATTGCCGAAGGCTCAGGTGGAATTCTTAAACATAAAGTAAGGTCAAGAGATCCTCGAACGGCATACAGTGTGGGTTTTGTATCTGAAGTACCTGACAGAGATGAAGTAATCAGAAACCGACTTCTAGAAACTATTGATTTTCACTTTGGGATTATTCATGGAGGATATGGCTGGATTTTCCCTCATAATGGATACTATTCTGTTGGCATTATGGGAACAGCCAAATATCTGCAGCATCCAAAGAAAATAATGATGGATTTTATGCAGGAAAATGGATTTTCCACCGATTTTCCTATCCATGCTCATATTATCCCTGCAGGCGGAATAAAAAGAGAAATAGTAAATTCTAGAATTCTTCTAAGCGGGGATGCTGCAGGGTTTGTAGACGCTTTTTCCGGAGAAGGAATGGCCTATGCAATTCGATCAGGGCAGATTGCCGCAGAAATTGTTTCAGATATTGTGATGTACGATCGGAAAATAAGTACCCTGAAAAAATATAATTCACGCTGCAGGCAGGAGTTCGGAGATTTTCTTTCCAGTTCCCTGAAACTGGAAAAAATAATGCATCGTTTTCCTGAAACTACTTTCAAGCTCGCTGTTAGCAACCCGGAAATTGTTGATAAATATCTGGATGAAGCAATGATCAACAGAAATCATAAAGATTATGTCCAGTGGCTATTGTTGAATTTTTGTCTTTCTGAACCTTCCTCCAGAATAAAATCATTGAAAAGAAAAAAAACTAATGAGAAATAATGTAAAACAAAAGACAAATGCAGGATTAGATCATTTAAAAATAAGGAATATAAAATAAAGAGTATTAAATAATCGGTATACAAATATTGAATCTAACTAAAATTTTTTATGCTAGAGGATTTTATGCGAGTGAGGCACGTAAGCTCCCTTCTGTTCCTGCAAAAATCTCCTATCACTCACCAGTGAAAGAAATGGTCCCTGAGGACTCTTGCAGTGACGGCATTCGGCTATGCGTTTCCAAAAACAATCGGGAGATTCCGGACTGATCTTTATTCCCAATTTCCAACTTGCACCCACGAGGATTCGCCGTTCCATCCATTCTCCCTGAGACCTCAGCGTTTTCTGCATCATCGCACTTTCAGGGAATGGTTATCGTTTCTGTGCCAGTGCCCGGGCTCTCGCCCGACATCCTTTACAGATGTTCGTGTGTCCGGAGCGGTGGGGAGACTTTCCTCAGACCTTCAGGCCCGTCAGCCGTCCAGCCTCTCTCGCACGCTACCTGTTATTAGCCACATACATTTTAGTCATATATATCTTTTTGGGAAAAGGCATCTGTAAAAGGACAAGAAACAGGATCTTTACACAAAATGTAGATAATCTTATCTTATTTTCCGGTCAGCTTATACAGGTATAACAGTTCCCTGTGCCCTATTTAAAGTTTATTTGTTCAAAATGTGACCAAATATTAATATATATGCAATGTAATCCGTAACTTATAGATGGGCTTCCCATCTTCAAAGCTCATCTGAAAAAAGATTTCGTTACTTTAATATCTGACAATAACTATCATTTTTCAGTCAGTTTCCAGGCTTATTTTTAAGAGGTAAAACATGAGTGATTGTCTATTCGATCTGCGTATTGGATATGTTAGTTTTAAAAACCCTATTGCACTGGCGCCTATGGCTGGTATAGTCGACAGCGCTTTTGCCAACCAGTATGCAGGCAATGCCGGGCTGGTAGTTCTTGGAGCTTTCAATCTGGATAAAGCTTCAATTGATGTTGCATCAAAACTTGTAGCCCGGGGTAGAAAAGAGTTCATCTCCGATGAACCTATGGAGCTTATAAAAAGGGAAATCCGGGCAGTGACTTCCGGAAGTGCTGTAGCGGTAAATGTCAGGAGTACAACACTTGAACCGCTCATTGAAGCTGCAAAAATCATCAAAGAGGAAGGAGCGATCCTTGAGTTAAATGCTCACTGCAGGCAGCCTGAAATGCTTGAAGCAGAGATCGGAGAAGCTCTACTCCACGACCTTCCAAGGCTTTCTGCCTGGATCAGGGCAATAAAGGAAACCGGAGTCGTGCTTTCGATAAAAGTGAGAGCAAATGTTGTTAATGATATCGAACTTGCCAGGCTTATCGATAAGTCCGGTGCGGACATAATCCATGTTGATGCCGTACTGGAAGGTTTCGGAGCTGACCTTGATGCTATCCTCAATTATAGAGATGCTACAAGGCTCTTTCTTATCGGTAACAATTCCATAACGGACTTTGAGGCAGCGAAGGATATGTTTTCCCGAGGTGCTGACATGGTCTCTGTTGCCAGAGGGGTTATGGAAAACCCTGAACTTATAAATGAACTTGTGGAAAATGTTACTTCCTATCAGAAGTCCATAGGCTGGTATAATGCTCCCAAGCATGTTTGCAGTGAGGGTGACTTCAGAGCTCTGGCTTTTTGCTGCCTGCCCGTAAAGCCCTGTCCTGTACACGAAAAAATCCGAAAACTGGGTTATACGGCAGAAGAGTTTGCCAGGACAAAGTTTGAATTTGCAAAGGGCACGATGCTTGAGTTCGGAGCTGATACCTGTTTCGGTAGCCTTGTATGGTGCTGTAAAATAAGCAAGCCCTGCTGGATCAGAGACGGCGCTTTACATACAATTGGCCTTTCTGGTTCGGAATATATGAAACTAAAAGAGCAACTGGCAAAACACGTGCTTGATCATGCCAGAATTCCCATAAATGAATCCGGATAACACCTTTTTTTCCTGCCCCGCTTCTCATGGGCCAGAAAATCCACAGATTTCGAGTCTTGTTGCCCGCTGTGCACAGCTTGCTATGCTGCTTGAAGTCTCTGCTTCTCCAAAGCCAGGAAACGTCGATAGGGAGCATGACTACCCTGACACCTGCTTTGAACATTTCGTAGCCTCTTCAGTTAGTGTCTACCCTGTGCTTGAACTGGCTGCAAGAAGCAGAGGTGGGATTGGGTCACTTCTGAGGAGTGCGGTTTATGAAAGCTCTTCCTGGCAGCGGGGAGGAAACACACATTTTGGAGCTTTTTTGCTGTTAATTCCCCTGTCAATGGCTGCAGGGGAATTATTCTATTCAAGAGGTAAAGTCGATTCCAGTGAAAATATTCAACTTAAGCTTTTGCCGGATGAATTTGAAGAACTGTTATTCCGTGCCCACACTTTTGTCAGCGAAACCGATTGTGAAGACGCTGTTGAGTTCTACAAAGCTTTTAATGTGGCCGGAGTCAGGGTTAATAGTGTGGACGAATTCAGTCTTGGAGACCCGGAATCAGCCGCCGAACTCAGGAAACAGGAGGTCACACTTTATAAGCTTATGGAAATCTCCAGTGGGTATGACCTGATAGCAAATGAATGGACTTCAGGTTTCAGAAGATGTCTTGAGGGAGCAAAAAGTATTATTGACTTCATGCAAGAAGGGAATTCTGGAGCCGGAAATTCATTTTTGAGTTGTTCTGGAACAGGTATCAATGAAGCAATTGTATACACTTTCCTGAAACTGCTTTCCAGGCACAGGGACACTTTCATCCAGACCAAATTCGACAAAGATACTGCAGAATACACATCTTCGAGGGCAGGTGAGATTCTTTCTGCCTGGGAAGAACATTCAGGCCATTCGACCAGAGACTTTTCACTGCTGCTTCCTGCAGTACAGGAATTTGACCGTGAACTTCTTACAAAGAAAATCAATCCCGGCTCAACAGCAGATATCATTATTGCAGGGATTTTTATTGCTCTTCTGGGGGGACTGCGCTTTTGACAGATTTTTCTTCTGAATGTCCAGAGCAAGGAAGTGAATTCTTTACTGTCGATATTTCTTCTTTCGGAATCCGTGAAGGAATTTCTGAAACAATCGTAAGCACAGGCCTGGCGTTTCCAAACGCCGCTCCTATAGGAATCATTGTAAAGGGTGGAAGGCCTTTTGTCCGGCTTTTTAAAGGCACCCATACCTGGGAGAACGTCCTTAGAGAAAGGTATCTTGTAGCAAATGTGGTTTACAACCCTCTTCTATTTGTGCGTTCAACTTTTTTCGATCTTGAGCCTTCAGAATTTGATTATGTTCCTGCTCGCGGGCTCAATTTCCCTGTCCTGAAAGAAGCAGCAGCCTGGATCATTTTTGAATGCATCAACCTTAAGAATACGGATCAGGCTCTTATAGCCGATCTTATCCCTGTAGAAGCAGGTTTCAATGAGGCAAATCGAAAAGAACTTCCAGTACCCAACAGAGGTTTTAATGCCGTGCTTGAAGCAACTGTTCACGCAACCCGCTACCAGCTCTCAGGAGACGAAAAATATCTTAAGCTGATCCGGCACTATGAATCACTGTCTTCTAGATGTGGGGGAGAAAACGAGAAAAAAGCTATGAAACTGCTTTGCGAAGTTCTGGGGCTGTAAACTCTATACTCTTAACTCTTTTCATGATTTCTGTCAACTTCACGACCAGACCTACTGCGAAAACTTATTTTCTTGCTCTCATTATCCTTAACCTATTTTAGAAAATTATATTATCCTCTTCTCGCATGAGTTCTTTTCATGAGTTTTCAGAGAATCGCCTGGGGTATTACAGGGGCCGGTCATTTCCTGGACCGCAGCTACCAGGTTTTCAAGGAGATCAAGCTGAGAAACCCCGAAATTTCAGTGAATACATATATCTCCAGGGCTGCAGAGGAAGTACTGCGTATGTACGGGCTTGAACAAAAGCTTGTGAAGATTTCGGGGGGAGATTATCTTGAAGAGATCTTCAAAGAAAGCGAGCAGGGTTCAAGCTCACCGAAAGTCGGACGCTTTCTTCTTGACAGGTATGACGCTCTCTTTATCACTCCTGCAACCTCAAACACGGTTTCTAAAATTGCTTACGGGATTGCCGATACCCTTGTAACTAACGCCGTTGCCCAGGCCGTAAAGGGGAGAGTGCCTGTCTATATTGTGCCTGTAGATATTGAAGGCTCAATTGTGTCGGAAATGCCCTACAATATTGACCGGAAACAGTGTAAACATTGTGAAAACTGTCCCCCAAGAGAGAACTGCCCTCACGGTGCAATCACTGATAAAAACGGCTTCACAGATCAGATAGATCTTCTGAAATGCAAAGGCTGCGGAATCTGCAAAGAACTGTGTCCTTATAATGCCATCAAAGGCGGACCTGTAGAAGTTCTTGTCAGGGATGTGGACATGAGGAATGTTGAGATTATAAAAGGGCTGCAGGGAATAACCGTGCTTGAAAGTCCGGAGGCTATTCTGGATCTCTTTTAAATTCCTTGTGTAACTATTTTTTTCTTTATTTTATTTTCCTTTTCTTTTCCCTTTCCCATCTTCTTTCTTATCTCTCTCTTTTGTTTTTTATTGTTTCTCTTATTTTTCTCTTCTTTTTTCTCTTCTTTTTTCTCTTCTTTTTTTTCTTATTTCTCTTTTTTATATTTCGATTTGTTTTTCAATTTCTCTTGCCAGATTCTCTTCCGAGTGGAGATAGACTGAAGCCGGAAGCCCTGTATTTGAGATTATATATAGAAGGTTCATTGCAGTTCTGTTGAGTTTGGGAGAGTAATTTAATAGGGTGCTTCTGGAGATCCTGACCATTGTGTCAAGAGACTTTATTCCTGTCAAAAAGGTTTTGATCTCCCTACTTTTCTGACTTTTTTCAAAAATCAAATCTATCCAGATATTCATCTCTTCAATCAAAAACTCCCTGGTTAGATCCTCAGGGACTATGTAACTTTCTCCTCGTTCTATATTCCTGAAAAACTCCCTGAAGTTTTCTCCTTTTGCCAGAGTATACACTTTTCCCAGCTGTCCGGTATGTGTATCACTGGTTGACACAATTCCTTTTTTGAATTTTTCTGCAAGAGCTATTGTCGTTTCGTTTTTCTGCCTTAGCTCATTCATGTTGTATTCCAGTACCGGGAAAAGTCTTGCCAGCCCTGGTACTGCAGAAGGGTTCGGTTCCTTATGAAATTCGAACCAGAAGGGATGATTATAAATGAAAGGCAGCCTGTGGCGCTTCAGGTATCTGATAAAGCTTTTCAGGTCATGTTCTTCCTGTGAGATCTCTCTGAGTTCTGAAAACTCCTCTTTATCAAGCTCAAAAATATTAACATGAAGAGTGTGCCCTGCAAACTCCGTATCGCAAATACTCATCTCAACACCCGGGACAAGCTTTTCATGTTCCCATCCGAGAATCTCGTAAGCATCCACTGTGTTATGGTCGGTAAATGTAACAAAATCCATGCCAAGATCCAGAGATTTCTCATAGAGGCTTTCAGGGTGCAGATCTCTTACAGGAAGCACATCAAAGGAACAGGTAGTATGTACGTGCAGATCTGCCTTTTTCCAGCCTTCTTCGAGAAGCTCAGCTGCCCTTTCCGGTGTTATCAGCTTTTCCTGATAATTCTTTTGCCTTCTCCCCATAGGCACAGAATCCAGCGACTTTTTGATTTAGTTTTAATCTTTTTTTGATTATTTTTATTGAGTATTAAATTTCTCCCAATTATAGTATATCTTTTCTTTAAATTAAGTTTTCTGAGAAAATCATCTCAGAATTTAACTTTTTTACTCCAAAATAACTTTTTTGATTCTTCAAAAACTCCTTTGAAGCTCTTTTTTCTTATTTTAACACTTTATACACTTTTTTCCCTCCTAGTAGACCACCACATTTATAATATATATCGAATATTCCGGTATTTTCACAAAAACAGTAGTGGTGTAACTATGGGTCTGTTCAGAAAATTAAGGAAAATTATCAGTGTAATTTTTGAAAACGAGTCCGAACAAAAAGGGGATGATTTCGAAAGGTACGTTGTGGACCTTTTCGATGAAAAACATTTTTCTATTGTGCAGTGGACTACAGATATGGCAAGAAAACATTCCAGATTCGTTGAATCGGACTGCGGGCCAGATCTCGTTTTTCGTCACAGGTTTACAAATGAAATCTTCTGTGTAGAATGTAAATTCCGATCAAAGCTTTTTAAAGGCAAACTCCAGTGGTCAACTCCCAAGCAACTCGGACGTTACAGAACCTTTGCAGTCGATAACAGAATTCCTTTTTTTGTGGTTATAGGGCTCGGTGGAAAAGCTGGAAAGCCGAAAAGAATGTTCTGCCTTCCTCTTGAAGAAGCAAAGTATCCTGCCCTTTTTCCAGAGCTTTTTGAAAGGTTCGAGAGGAATTCTAAAAAGAAATTCTTGTGGATAAATGGCAGTTTGAAATAATATTAACCTTTACTTTTCTATTTCAAATTTTTTTCAAACTTTTTTTATTCACAATGCTGGAAAAATTATATGCTTCTTAGTTGTTTTTATAGTATTATTAAACTTTATAAAATAATTAAATATGAAAACACTGTATATGTTAATAAAACATAACAACTGCATCATTTATTTTTATCACTGTCATAGAATACAATTTTAACTTTTTCTTCTGTAATCAATCCCTGACTAATTATTTCATCTAATTTTGGTCTGATCTTGTCAATATTCTCCTCAAGATCAGCAACTTCAATAAGTATTGGCATGTCAGTTGATAAACGCAATATAGAAGTTGTATGAATGAGGCTATGTTTTCCAAAACCAGTAATGCCTCTAAAAACAGTTGCTCCGGCTATACCTTCAGCTTTTAGCATTTCAACAATATGCATGTATAATGGCTTACCTTTGAAGTGATCAGACTCCCCTATGAATATCCGTAATAATATGGCTGTAGACTCTCTCTTCATGCAATTCTCCTCACAACCCTACATTTGATCCTTTTTCATTTCATCCCTCCCAAGAGGTAAGAGCTAACACTTAGAGCTACAATCTTACCTAAATATACAGCCAGCATGGAAAATAACACTGTCGATACTACATTTATTACCATGAATGTTAATTTTGAGTCGTCAAGTAATCTGAACGATTCGTACCCAAATGTTGACAGTGTTGTAAAAGCCCCTAAAATGCCTATTGTCAAAAATATTCTTGTTTGATTACTAAAGAGCCCCTGATATTCAGAAAGGTACATTATTAAGCCCAAAAAGAAGCTGCCAATTGTGTTTATAGTTAGTGTGCCTACTGGAAAATTGACAAAGCTGTTCTGAATCCATCCACCTAATACATACCTTAAAATAGCGCCTATAAAGCCGCCTATGCCTACTAATAGAATTGTATACATGTTAAAACCTCAACACTTTTGTAGAAGTCATCAGCATGTAAGCGGTTTAGACCATAAAGTCTGGGCGGACCTCATCACCTATAGGATACCGTTTGCCGGCATTAAATAAATAAATTACGAAAATATAAGAATGATGATCCAGATTAATCAAAAGCGTAAAAATAAAAAGTGCAAAACTGGAGTTTTTTTACTGCTTAATATAAAGAGTGATACTGGTTTTTTAAGGAAACATCGTTAATCGAAATACATATTGTTTTGATCTTATCAGGTTTATTGCTGCCTTATTGCTACTTTAATTTCGGGTGCATTTGGACTAGTAGTTCACTTCTTTCTATTCAGACTTCTTTCTCTTGAGCTTTTATTTCTCCTTAAATTATAATACAGGGGAAATTCAATACTAATATGTGACTCTTTTTCGGGGGAGAGAGCATGAAAATCAAATCCATTAATCCGTACACTGAAGAGATAAACTGGATTTATAACTCGCACTCTATCGAAGAATGTAAGGCCCATCTTGAAAAATCCAGGGCTGCTTTTTCAGGATGGAGTTCACTGCCTGCGGAGGAGAGGGCAAAATATTTTACGAAGGCGTCCGAGCTTCTTTGGCAGAACACTGAGAAGTATGCCATAATCATTACAAAGGAAATGGGAAAACCTATCAGGCAGTCAAGAAAGGAAATTCAAAAATGTGCCAGGCTTTGTGACTATTATGCAGAAAATGCGGCTGGCTTTTTGAGAGACGAAGTTGTGGATATCGGGGCTGAAAAAAGTTATGTAACTTTTGAGCCTATGGGAGTGATTCTCGGGATAATGCCCTGGAATTTTCCTTTCTGGCAGGTTTTCAGCTTTGCAGTGCCTGCAATGTGTGCGGGAAATGTCTGTGTGCTCAAGCACGCCTCAAATGTGCCAGGGTCAGCTCTGGAGATTGAGAAAATCTTTCTGGAAGCCGGATTTCCACTAAATGTATTTACAACTCTTTTAATTGACTCGAAAAACGCAATGGAGCTTATTAAAGAAGAACTGGTTGACGGGATCTCGTTTACCGGCAGTGTGCATGCAGGCTCGGAAATAGGAGAACTTGCAGGAAAAACTATCAAGCCTGTAGTACTGGAACTTGGAGGCTCTGATCCCTTTATAGTGCTTGGAGACGCCGATATTGACAGGGCTGCTCAGGCAGGCGTAAAGTCCCGTTTTTTTAATGCCGGCCAGAGCTGTGTTGCTGCCAAAAGATTCATTGTCGTAGAAGATGTTGTGGTGGATTTTATCGAGGCATTTGAACTCCATATGCAGGAACTGAAAGTAGGGGACCCCATGGGCGAGGAAACCGATATAGGACCTCTCGCAAAAAAGGAATTTGTTGACACTCTTGAAAAGGTTCTGAAAGACGCAAGAAAGAAAGGAGTAGAACCTCAAACTTACGGAGAAAAGCATGAAAAGGGCTTTTTCTTCAACCCGACCATTATTCCTGCAGCCAGTACTGATATGGAAGCATGCAATATAGAGGTTTTCGGGCCTGTTGCGCCGGTAATCACTGCAAAGGACGAGGATGAAGCAGTAAAAATTGCAAACTCTACTGAATTCGGGCTTGGAGCCAAGATCTGGTCAGGAGATCTGGAAAGGGCAGAAAGGCTGGCAAAAAGGATCAGGGCAGGAGTTGTATCCATCAATGGAATGGTGAAGTCTGACCCGCAATTGCCTTTCGGCGGGACCAAAAAGTCAGGAATAGGAAGAGAGCTTTCCCATTATGGGATCAAGGAATTTGTGAATATAAAGACTGTCGTGGTTAATAAATAAAGGATTTCCATAAATCCTTATCAGCTTCATACAATAATAGGTTCATTTTTTAGGGGGAGTGTGTTGTCTGAATCAACCGAGCAGGACATAATGTCCAGATTAATTAAGCTGGAACAAAAAATGAATGATCTGGATAGGGGTGCAGATGCTCTTATAGATGAATTAGAGAGTCTGGAAGCCGTAGCAAGGGAGTTAAAGCTGACAGATTCAGTCAATAAATTCAACGAATACATCGAAGAGGTAGGGCAAATTAAAGAAGACTTAAGCTGCAAGCTATCCGATGAGATAGAAAACGAGCAGATGAGAGAACTGGTAGAGGCAAGGATGAAAACCGTACCAGAAGATATTGATAATTTAAAAAACGAATATAGTGACGCTCGCGGTAAACTGACAGAAATGAGAGAGGAAATAAGAAAAAGTAGATCTGGTAACAAGGGTTAAACATTACAGGATTTTTATCTTAGAAGGGCAGCCAGGATAAAAAGAATTTAAAAGCTACATCTAACAACTGTTTCCTTCAGGTTTAAAAATTGATTAATCAAAAGACCATAGAAGTACTTGGTGAGAAAAGCCCTATTGAAGGTATTGGTAGTAAAATTTGTATCCTTTCAAAACCGATCTTACTTCAAAAATAAAAGGGAGTTAAATAATCTCCTCTTTTCACTTGTTCTTTACGATGTTTCTGCTTACCTAATTGCATTAATTACAGAGTTTGCGTCATCAATCAAAGAATTTCCCTGGGATAACGAAAGTCTTCCATTTTTTACATCTTGATTTATCGTTATAATGAAAGCATTGAGGTCAGTAATTACTTTTTTCATATTTCCATCATTTATATCATTAATCGCTGCATTCAGGTTACTAATTAATTTATAACTTTCTTTATTTGTCAGCAAGTCTGAATTGACTAAACTTTGTACAGTATCAGTCATTTGCTGGATTTTCTGCACCGGAGTCAGAACATTGATTGTAACATCCATCGAAGCTGTATTATAGTTTACAGCATCATCAGGTGTAAATTCAGCACGTAGTATCTGTGTACCTGCATTCAGCACAGCTCCTACGTCTATTGAAGTTCCATCAGCAAGAGTATAGGTAAAGGTTCCAGATATTGATTCCCCAGTGGATGGATCTGTTGCAGCTGCATTTAACTGAGTGCTACTTAATAATGTTCCATATATTATTTCTGTAGGGCTATTCCAGATAATAGTAGGATTAATTTTTGTGTTGAACTTCTGAATCTGACTACTAAAGTCGGCAACATAAACATTGCCAGAAGAATCGATAACAATGTCTTCTGGACCATATAATTGTCCTTCAATTTTGGTAATAAATTCACCGTTGCTGTCAAACTTCTGAATACAATGATTTCCATGATCAGCAACATAGATATTACCAGTGGAATCGACGGTAACACCAATTAGACTATTGAATTGTCCGTCGCCACTGTCCGATGAACCCCATTTTGTAACTAAACTATAAGTTTCAGCATGCGTAACAGAAGCGATCATTAAGGAATGATTCAAATATAATATCAAGAGGTTTTGTTGCCAAGAATAGTTATTGGGGGAAATGAAACTATAGATCAATTCCCAAACTGAAATTTATAAGTTATATTTTCATCATTCCTAAGCCGAGAAATAATAGAATTAAACAGAAAAAAAATTTTATTTGAAATACTATATTGTTGAAATTTCATCTTTGAATCCTCCTTATTCATTAGAATTCATTTCTGAGGTTAACTCATAAAAGTAAAAGTTTTCAGAAATACATCTACGAAACTCGGGATTGATACAAAAAAAGCATACAGTAGCCGTCGATATTGCCTAAACAACTACTCACAAAATCCCCGTTTTACCAGCAACAGTATATGTTTTTCAAGTAAATAACAATGTGCAGAAGTAAAAATGTTGATATGTCCTTACATCAGAGAGTGCCATACACTGTTCTCTTCACGCAACAAATATATAAGACTCCTTAAAGTATCTTCTGTTTATGACCCTTGAGCCCGTGCATATGCATAAGATCTCGGAGCTTGCAAAGAGAATTGACCGGTCATTTGAGTTTGAGGAGCCGAAGACAGCGACAAATGTTTATTCGCTGCTTGAGGAGTTAAGGCTCGACGGGAAAGTAATTCTTAAGGCTATAGACAGGCTCTTTCGAGGAATTGTCAGGACCGAACTGATGGCACAGGGGGACGATCCTTATCCTGTTACTTATGCCTGTGACAGCGGGAGCACGAATCCGAGGACTTATGACAGCGGGCTTTTTGTGGACTTCTGCCACTGCGGGCTGGCTGCAACGCCTACTGACCTTGATATCCAGAGGTGCAGGACAATCGTTTGTGCTGCTTATTCTTCTTCTCAGAAAATAGCAATGCAGTCGACTCCAGGCTGGGAAACTTTTGACGAAGGGCTGGGAAGAGCAAAGCTGGTTACAATTGCTCCTGATGAACTGAAAAGAAAGGCTCCTGACATGG
>CAZLNG010000032.1:0-35139 GCA_964560735.1 uncultured Methanosarcinales archaeon
TCTTTTCCTTCCTTACCCAGATCATTTTCATTTATTAATTTCTAATTTCTCAGGGGGGCTTTTCAGGAAATAAATATATATGATCCTGTGGTTTGACTAGGATCATACTTATCCCTTAATATCACCTTCACATGTTAATGTACAGATTTTATAATTCATGTACTCATTTATGTTCAAATATTGAGGTTATTAGTTAAATTCTACTTAGTGTTCAAATTGTACTCAGGTTTAGGCTAAAGGAAACTGAGGTATAGTTAACTCAAATCTTTAATTCATATTATAATTCAGTCTACTAATTCAGGTTTAAAAGGTAATTTTTGATGAAGATAATAGCATTCGTAGGCATGCCAGCTTCTGGAAAGTCAGAAGCTGCCAGAATTGCCGCTGAAAAGGGTATTCCCGTTGTTAATATGGGTGATGTAATCCGAAGAGAAGTACTGAGACGTGGGCTTGAACCCAACGACTCTAACACCGGAATGGTTGGAACAGATCTTCGTAAATGTGAAGGTATGGACGCAGTTGCCAGACGCTGCATTTTTCAAATCAAGGAAACAAGCTCTGAACTTGTGGTTGTAGACGGAGTACGTGGGATTGCAGAGGTGGAATGCTTCAGGCAAGAATTTGGAAAAGGATTTGTTCTGATTTCCATTTATGCTCCTATTGAAATTCGCTTTTCCAGAATCCAGAAACGAGGTCGAACCGATGATATGAGCAGTATAGAAGGGCTTCGTAACCGCGATGAAAGAGAACTTGGCTGGGGCATGGGAGAAGCTATAGAAGCTTCAAATGTTGAAATTGAGAATATTTCCACGCTGGAAAATTTCAAGAAGGATGTTATTGAGGTTTTGAATAACTATTCCGGTGCAAACCCAGTTCAATAGATTTCAAGGACAAATGGAGTAAAGTTATGATACACGTCAAGGTTTCAGCAGCAGTATATCCAACCGAAGATCCGGAAAAAGTTACCAGAGCAATTTCAGCTCTTTTTACTGATATAATAATCGAAAAGAAGGCTATTGAAACCACCGAATCTGAAGGAGTTTCCCCATTTCTTTTCCTTTCTGGGGAAGGAGGACTTGATCTTCTCCAAAACCTGCATGGGCTCATTCGAAGAGAACAAATTATAGATAGCATTCGCGATAAAGTTTTCAGTAGGGGTTTATCAAGTGACGGGCTTTCAACCACATTTTTGCTTAACAAACAGGCTGCTTTTGTTGGAGTTCCAAGTATCCCTGCTCAAAAGGAACCTCTGGGATCCATCGAGATTTTTATCAGGGCTGAGTCTACAGAAGAAATGGCAAGACTTTTTGAATGGCTTCTGCCTCTAACTGAAGAAGGAAAACCTGTAGTTGAAGTGGAAATGGACTATGTGGAAAGAGGTTAAAGCGTTATAATTATTGAGAGTAATTCATTGAGAGTAATTATTGAGTTAATTCTTTTAACTGAATTATTTCTCTAATTCAGATTGATTATCTTTCCGTTAACTCATTTATATCCATAATTCAATTGTCACCTAACGAGTCTATATCAATAAATGAAAGGAATGATTTGTAGTCATGCAATTGCACAGAATCAGCTTTTCATCAAGAGCAGCTGTTGAAGATCCGTTCAAATGGGCTTACACGCTTGAAGACCATGGATATACCGGCTGGGAAATAGTACAGGAAGGGTCTCAGTGTCTTAACAGTAAGAATATCCAGAACTTGAAAAATATCGATGAGACCACAGGCCTTGAATTGACTCTGCACCTGCCTTTTTCAGACATGAATCTTGCAGGTCTCAACGATTCAATTCGGGGAGAGGTCATCAGGCAGATGAAACATTATCTGACCCTGGCTTCTAACTACGTCAATCTGGCCGTAATACACCCTGGCTATCTTTCTCCTTATGGTGTGCAGGTCCCTCAGGAAGCTTACCTGACCAACCTTGCCTCTCTCCGGGAAATCTGTGACTTTGCAGCGGATTTCGGGATCCTGATAGCTGTTGAAAATATGCCTGATCTTCCAAAGATTTTCGGAAAATATCCCGATGAAATGCAGGAAATTCTTGATTCAGTCGGGAGTCACAATGTAGGTTTCACCTTTGATGTAGGACATGCCAATACCGTAGACCTCATCGACGAGTTTCTGGATCAGCTGGGAGATCGAATTTCCCATGTGCATATTCATGATAACGTGGGCAAAAAAGATGAACATCTTCCTCTGGGAAAGGGCACAATAAACTGGAAGCAGGTTATGGATAAACTTTCGGATTATAAAGGAATCTTTGTTACTGAGATGAGTTCAATTGAAGAAGGAATCCAGTGTCTTGAGTTTTTAAGGAAATTATGAATTTTAATGAAATTGTGAAAAGAGGCAGTTTCAAGGTTTCTTATTTTTTTCCTTCAGGTGATGGATCCAATCACCATGCTCTATTTTTTCTGTTTCGGGCTTTTCATCATAAACATAGATGAAACCTCTAATTTTCTTCTTCTCTATTTCAAGGTCTACGTATTCCCTGTGATACCCTCCGAAAAGCTCCATATAATCAATTGATTTTGCTACTTCAAGCTGCTGTTTTCCTGAAAACCTGCGCACTTCTGCGATCACAGAACTGTTTTCAGCCGGGTAGACGGCTGGGTAAGGGCCCAGAGAATAGAGGGCATATCCGTTAATTCGGGTTGTCCCAAGGAACTCCGATTTGTTTGGAAGGTCAAAACGCCGACTGTTATATAATCCATCTCTAAGGCTGCCATAGAGAGCCATTATGATTTCGTCACCTTCTGCTTTCTCATAAGAGCGCTGCCAGCAGATATTTCTATGGAAAACGCTGCCGTAAAGAGTTTTGTTCTGTTCCCTGTTCATGTTTTTTCCTGCAGCTAATTCTTTACATATACACTTTCTGGATAGCTCATTTTTCCAGAAGTTCTCTCTTTCTTAAGCAGTTTTTAAATATCTGAATAACTTCTCATAGGATCTTTTCGAAGAGTATTATATGAAATTAGGATATTATCTGGAATTATTACCTTATTTTGTAAAACCATAAGCTGCAAAGCGCTGGGTCAGGTCCAGGTTTGCCAGCAGGAAACGGTCCTCTTTGCTGTAAGCAACTTTTTTGTTGCCTGAAAGGTTCAGCACGCAAGTACTGCCAGGCTTTGCTTCCTTTACCTCCTGTCCTCCAACAAGAATCTTTTCTACACGTGTTGGTTCAGACTGAAGGCCCACAAAGAGATGGAGCACATTTCCAACTTCGATTTTTTTCGTGAACTTTGAGACAGTACACTCAAGGCTGTAATCCGTTGTCACAATTTCTTTATCGGATATGATAAAGCCCCTTTCGATATCTTTTGCCTGGACGTTTTTCAGGCGCATCCCAACTCTTGTGCCTGTTGGAGCTTCAGTGATATCCACATCGTGGCTCTGAATAGAACGAATTTCTATATCCCGATCAAGAGGGAAAATTTTGGTTTTGTCCTTATCCTTTGAAATACCCTGCTTAACAATTCCAAGTACTACACAGCCTTTTCCTGTGACATTGAAGGCATGGTCTATGAAGATTCTTGCGGGCAGACTGTTCAATTCGACCTGCTCAGCTTCTATTTTTTCCGACATCTCATTAATTCTGGCTTTAAGCTCTTCCACTCCCTCAAAAGGATTTTTTGCACTTTTATTCGTGTTAATGGAAATACATTCCCAGTCTTGGAGCATTGTGCCTGTGGTGATTGTTTTCAATTTTGCTTTTAATTCATCGATTGCATGCATGTGGGTGCTATCAGATCTGGTCAGGGCAATAATTCCATGCTTGAAGCCCAGCATATCAAGGGCAATGATACATTCTCCAGTGTGAGCATCTAGGCCCTGTGGAGGGATGCAGAGTATTACCATATCGGAAATGTTTAGTGCTGTAAGCAGAGATTTCAGAGTTTTAGGATAGCTGTGGGCATCCACAAAAACCATTTTCCGACTTTCCTTGTCGTTGTTATACATAGTGATGTCGGAAGCTGTGCCCTTCTTTCCAAGGTTTGCGGCAAGGGAAGTCCTTCCGCTTTTTTCAGTTCCTATGATTGCAACATTTGTCATAACGGTCCCTTGTTCTGGATCAGTATCAAGTATGAATTAATTTTGAAGATGAAAATGAGCTTAAGTGCAGTAGTTAACCATTTATAAGTCCTTTTTGAAATATCAGCTTTCAGGCTTTGAATTGCTCTGCCCTCTGTTAACTTCGTTATTTGTCATTGATTAATTTCGTAATATGCCAGTGGTATAACGTGTACTGAAGTATCTTATTTCGGAAGGTAATATATACAGTTATTGAGGGTTTTAATGGAAGTATATGAACTGGTGAAGATCCTTTGATCATTGATTGGATCGATACTATGAATCCTGCTAATAATACTAAAAAGCTTTACCTTCAGGCAATGCAAAACTTTACTGTTGGACTGGAAAGATGCCTGACGACCTATCCTAATGCTGGGAAGGATGTAACAATTATTGTTTATGGAGATGAAACCAAATGAACGAAGACTTGGATAAAATCGCGTTAGAAGGTCAAATAAAAAATACTCAAACGTTAATTGAGCTTGACGAAGAAGATATTAAAAACTTTACAGAAGACTTGGCGAAGCACAATATAACAGAAGAACCTTATTATGATCACATAATGGAAACCATAAGAGAAAAAAGAATTCATGTAGGGATATTATATCAGAAGCTCGAAATTTTGACAGATGAAACCCTATCATATAAAGAACGGATGCTACGTGCCACATGGATATATTAATTCTTTTTCTTTCTTTTTTGAGAACATTTTTTTAACTTCTTCAGGAATAAAATAAACTTCTGTTTTCATGCTCTCAGACCTCACAAAAAAGATCTTAATCACGAATATTTTATTGAAAACTACCTTTCTCGTGAAGGAGTGCAAAATTTTAATTATCTATCTGTAAAAGGAAAAGTTGTCACCAAACTTCTCCTTCCCAGATTGCCTGAGTTTTATCATTTGTGCTCTTATTAAGCTTCCTGATAGTAATCCTATATTCATCGTCTACAGGTTGCGGTTCTTCAAAAACTGCATCCACTCCAAGCCTTTTCAGATAATCCTCAAAATCTGAGGCAGTTTTTAGATCTCTTACTCTGATTCTAACTTCTTCATAAAGCCTCTGACCGTTCTTCACACTTCTGACAGATTCCCTTAGAGGATTGAGGACGCTTTCTCCTAGCTGCATACAGCGTTTCTTAAATTCAGTTTCGTCTTCGTTCCATTCCACTGTTTGGAAACCTTCCCTGACAATGCGCGAGAGCATATAGTCTCTTCCGGCTTCATTAAAGAACTTGAAGGCATGTCTGAGGTCTGAACAGTTACTTTGGGAAGAAGTATATTTCAGAGGAGCGAGAGCCATTTCCGGGTCTTTGATAACTACCCCTTCATGCTCAATTTTTCCCAGTTTCCGGATGATGTCTGCGAGTTCTTCAGGAGCTGTTTCTAACGGAATTTCTCCAAAGGACTTTACCTGCAAAAAACCATATTTTTTCATCATTTCCCTTCTCCTGGCCGTTGGAAGAGGGTTGCCTGTGTTCTTTTCCCGGATATCAAATATATAAAATTCTACTGACTCTATATTATAGATCTCTTTTGGGACATAGGGGTTGTCCGGGCCTACCATTTCCCCATAGAGCGCAAGTTCAGGGAAATCGTCAAAAAATCTAAGGTTCAGTTTCACATTTGCCCTCTCTGTGGTATAGGGGCAGATGTATCCGCTCCGAGTGACTGCAAGGATCTCATCGTTAACCTGCGCAACCCGGACATTGTAACCATTCATCTTTTCTTCTATGGTCAGCTTACTGAGACCGTTAAAGTGTTTTTCAAGTGTTGGATGCAGTACCATGGCCCTTCTAATCTTCGGGAAGCCCATTATACTTTCAAAAGAGTTACCTTTTTCGTAAAGCACGGTACCATGTTGGATATGGGATATTTCCTTGTCAAAACGGAGTAAGTGTTCATATTTTCCCCAGTTTCGGGCAAGATAATTTTTCTCAAAAAGATGTTTTATCCTTTCTTCATCAAATCCAAGATAATCGGCAAGCTTAGTTACAAGTTCAGGATCTATTACCTCTTTCCCCTCTTTATTCATACCTATTTATTTATTCCCAGACCTGAAAAATGTTGTCATTCTAAGGCCAGATTCAGAATTACCTGTTTTTGAGAGAGCAGGTTATGATACGAGGGTAGATCAGGAAGGGATAATTGTAGTCGGATAAGGAACATGGTTGTCAGATAAGAAATATGTTAGGAATAGATTCGAAAATCATCCTTTCTATAAAAAATCTTTTTAAGTATTAGATCTCTAATCTTTAGTGGAGTTAAATTTAAAAAAAGATCGGAGACTGCAAAATGGCAGACGAAATCGACTACGAGATTATTGGCGACGATATGCAAATCGTTGAGATTGAGCTTGATCCAGGGGAGGCCGTTCAGGCAGAAGCTGGGGCTATGGCTTACATGGGACCCGGAATCCAGATGCAGACAAGCATGGGTAGTGAAGGTGGCGGACTTCTGGGAGGTCTGAAAAAAGGTCTGAAACGAGCCCTGACCGGTGAAAGTTTCTTCATTACCAGTTTCATTCACAAAGGTTCCGGAAAAGGACATGTGGCTTTTGCGGCCCCATATCCAGGCAAGATTATCCCGCTTGACCTTAACAAATTCGGAGGTAGTATTCTCTGTCAGAAAGATGCCTTTCTCTGTGCTGCCCGCGGAGTAGATTTGGAAGTGGCTTTCACCCAAAAGCTTGGAGCAGGACTTTTTGGTGGTGAAGGTTTCATTCTTCAGAGGCTGAAAGGTGATGGTCTGGCTTTTGTCCATATCGGAGGCACCGTGATAAAAAAAGATCTTGCTGCTGGAGAAACATACCACGTTGACACTGGTTGTGTGGCAGCTTTTACTGAAAGCGTGAGCTATGATATAAAATGGTCAAAGGACTTTAAAAATGCCCTTTTTGGAGGCGAAGGAGTCGTCCTTGCAACTCTCACAGGTCCTGGTACAGTGTATATGCAAAGCTTGCCTTTCTCCCGTCTTGCCGACAGGATCTTTGCAGCTGCCTCTTACAGCCGCCGGGACGAGCGTACAGGCATTGGTGGAAGCGGTGTTCTGGGTGGCCTGATTAGCGGAGACAAATCATTCTAAAGCAAAGATAAAGTAATAAAAGGATAATAAACCGGGATCAGATAATATTCAAAATAGATGAAACGGATTAAATAAAAAGCGAGAAAAAGACGAGAGCTCCGGACTTGAGAGCTCTGGACTTAAAAACTGAATATTCTGGAAAATTAAAAAGATCTGTCCCTCTAGGGACAGAAAATCTTTTTCATAACTCTATTTTTACGCTTTTTAATCACTCTGGCTAATTTAGTTTTCTGGTTTTCTTTAAGATTCAATCTCATTCTTCAATCGTATTTATGATATTCCTGCGGGCCAGGAAACCAGCAAGTTCTTCTTCCAGGTTGAGGACAGGAACACCTCCTACATCGTGTTCAAGCATAATTTGAACAGCTTCTGAGAGAGGAGTATTTGTATAAACACTAACCACACTCCTTGTCATAATATCTCCTACAAGGAGGTTCCTTATTCTTGCATCCTGCTGGTTGTCAGCTACAAGGTCCCTGAAAGAACGCATCGCAAAGGCTATGTCATCTTCTGCGATGATACCTACCAGTTTTCCGTTTTCAACCACTGGTAGTCTTCCCACATTTTTATCAAGGATAAGACGCCTGGCATGGCTAACCCGGTCTGAAGGACTGACAATGATAGGATTTTTCTCCATTACTTCTGCAGCGAACCCATTGAAACGGTTTACTTTCATAAACTCTTGAGGGGTCACCCAACCCATTGCGTTTCCGTTGTCAGTAACAATCATCACGCCGCCTTTCTTTTTCATCAGGGTTAGAGCGTCTCGAATGTCAGTGTCTGGCAGGACTTTTACAAAGTTATCGGATACGGCTGTTGCAACATGCAGCGAGGATGCAGGTTTGCTCAGTTTCTTACGAGTTCCGAGCTGCTCTGTCAGACTTCTCATTGTAAGTACACCAAGCACCTGATTGTCATGGACTACTAACAGGCGTTTTGTGTTTTTCTTCTCCATAAGGTCCAGGGCGTGAGATATAGTGTCTGACTTGTCAATCCTGTGTGGCTGTACCATTATATCTTTAACTTGCATGCAATTCACCTCATGCGTATCCAGAAATTTTCGATGTATCTTCTCGCAATGTTTATTTTTGCGTGTTTGGTCATCCGTTTTTCCAGTTCTACTTCGTATCCTTATTTTGCTTTAAGCTGCCTTATTTATTGCTATTTCCTCTTCGCCGTATAATACCTCCGTATTTCAGAGAATGGCTTTCATGATATCAGTCCTGCTCAGTATGCCCACTATGTCTTCTCCATCACTGACAGGCAGGGCAGTAACTCCTTCCTCCATCATTTTTTTCGCAGCTTCACTGACGGTTTCATTTATATCAATGGAGACTATTGGGGAAACCATAATGTCTTCTGCTGTTACAGGCACCTCTTTTATGTATCTGTAGGTTTTCTGACCGGCAGGGGAAGATCTGCGGGTCATTTTGATATTTTTTGTGGAAAGATCGCCCTGGATATCAGTTAAGAGATTTAAGGCAAGGCTTTTTCTGGAAATGATTCCAACAGACTTTCCCGTATCGTCTTTTACAATCACTCTCTCAATCTCGTTTTTATTCATTTCGTCTACTACGTGATTGATAGTGTGATGTCTGTGAACAGAGACAATATCCTCAGTCATCAGTTTGGGAATCTTTGTTTTCATCTCCTCGGTATTTTCCGCAATATAGCGTACGATATCTGTCCTGGTGATGATTCCTACGATTCCATTCTTTATTACCGGAATGTTGTGCACTCCGTTCTCAAACATTAAGGCCGCTGCCTGAGAAATGGAGGCTTCGGGATAGATGGAAATTACGGAATCAGTCATCAGTAGTTTTATCGGAATCTGGTCAATCGGGCGCCTCCTCCAGAGAGGCTCGGCCTGAGCCAGCCGGTTACTGATATCTGATTTAGTGACGATTCCCACCATCTTGCCCTCGTTTAGGACAAGCAACGTACTGATTCTGTGCCTTAACATCAGATTTCTTGCATGTGACACGGGTTCATCTGCATTCATGACATATACAGGTGAACTCATGATGTCCGCCACTTTCATGAAATACCTCCTTCATTTTTACAATATATAAGTATCAATAATTATAGTTTTTGAATCGAATGTGACCTTCATAATTTTTATCTGTAAAAGCTAAAGTTTTAGAGAAGTAAAATATGCTTTTTTCTGAAGTGCAGGCTAATTTGAAAGTTCTCTTAAACTCAGCTGCATTCACTGAACTCTGAAATATTGAGCACTCAGAGTACAGAGTTGCTTCTCGTATATTCAGAAAACTTTTCTCCTCCCTAAAACTTCAAAACATTGAGCCTGAAAATTTCCAGGTTTCAGGAAGTTTTCAGGTTTCAATTTGATTTCAGTCAGACTTTGCTGAGAACTCTGAAGCGATCTAACCGTGACCTGTTACCTGGTTATAGTCTGTTCAGAATTCAAAAGCTCTCAGGAAATCACTCTCTGTAATAATACCGCGCAGCATTTCGTTTTCCAATACGGGTAGTGAGCCTATTTTTTTCTCGAGCATTATTTCCATTGCTTTTCCCATATCCGTGCCCGAACTGGTCCATATTAGTTCTTTTGAGATAATGGAACCTACAGGCTGATCAAAAGCCTCATGAATATTTCCAGTTGTCAGTTTGTTGAAAGCGTCCCCATTTCCAAGGAAGTGGACAATATCAGATGCGGTAACAATTCCAGCAAAGATACCATCTTTAACTACAGGAAGTCTCCGGAATCTATTTTCTACCATTACTTTAGCTGCATGTCCAATGGGTGTATCAGTTGAAACCATCTTGACTTTTCTGGTCATGTATTCATCAACGGTCTTTTTTGTTACTAGCCCACCCATCAGTTCTACTACATTCCTTTCGGTGAAGATCGCAACTACTTGCATGTCATCATTTACGATTGGCAAGCCTCCTGTCCTTCTTTCAAGCATCGTTGTAACGGCTTCTTTGAAATCTGCCTGTTCATGCAGGTAAGCGATATCTGTCTCCATAATTTGTCTGACTTCCTCGTTTATTGCAGCCAAAAGGTTACCTTTGAAGCGATTTTCAACAAGAAGATTCTTTTTCCCGCCTCCAAGAAAATCGATGATATCTACTGTGGTAACGACTCCTTCCAGCCTCCGCGTTCCGGCATCTGTAATAGGAATGCGCCTGAATCTTCTTTCAGTCATTATTTTTATTGCTTCCATGATTGTTGCAGTAGGCGGAAGAGTTACTACATCCCTTGTTGCCAGGGCCAGAATCTTTCCTTCATGCTCTGAAATACGGGATTTAAACTCAGGACCTATCCGCATAGTGCCCATGCTGCTAATCATGTGAGGATCTTTTTGTTGTGCTTTCTTGGATTTGCTCACACCTGGCTGAACCTTCATTTTATCTACTGACGAAAATGTCGTATTTTTGTTCAATAGGATCACCGAATTCGAGTTGCAGTTAATTGCTTTTTTTCATGTGCCGTTTTCCTCTTCCTGCTACTTGCAGGAATTCCCTGGAACCTGCAGTTTATTTCTCAACAGATCCAGGTTTGCTTCTGGAAAAAACAAAACCTGAAAGCAATTTCTCCCGAATCTTTCCGAAAGGTTTTCTTCTTCATCAATCTATAATTATTATTAATGATAATCTTTGATATTATAATCTTTGCATGAAAAACTGCTATTTATCTTTCACACTAATTTGCTGACCAATTTTCACCCTTTTAACGGAAATTTCACTGGAAATTCTTTTAAAAGCGGTTCTCGAAGGTTTGTTCAGGCCATAAACTGACAATAGATTCTAGAATGTCCTGTCTATCGACGATTCCGGATATTTTGTCCTTTTCATTTACTATGGTAACTCTTCCAATATCATAGTGAATGATTTTCTCAATTGCGCTTTGAATGGAATCGGTCTCTAAAAGTGTATACGTAGGGGTAGACATTATCCTCTCGACTTTTGGACTATCGTTTGGCCTCGCTCGTCTTTCGTCTTCTATTTCAAGCCGCACAGCACCTGATTTGATTATATCTCTTCTGGTTATCATTCCAATAGGTTCACCTTTCTTTGAAACTACAGGAATGCCCGTGTAATCTGTCTCTAGCATATGACCCCAGACTGCACCGACTTTATCTTCTGGAGAGCAAGTTTTGACTTTTTTTGTCATTATTTCTTGCAGTGTTTTGGGAATATTTCTTGGAACTTCCACGTTTCTGAGAATATCCACACTACTAAGGATTCCAACAACTGTGCGATCAGTAGTTGATTTAACAACTGGAACTCTGTTCTGCCTCGATTGCACCATTAATTTTGCAGCCTTCACGATATCCATATCTGGAGTTACTGTAGGTGTCTGACTTGCATACCCCCCTACTGTGACATTCGAGCGTGTAGATGTAACTCTCAGGATATCCTGGTCGTTCAAAATCCCCACAAGCCTATTCTCTTCGTCAATAACAACAAGACTTCGAAGAAAGTAATCGCGCATCAACTGACGGGCATGAGTTACAAAATCCCCACGTTTGATACTCACAGGCTCTTCTGACATTATCTCATCAACGTTCATCTTTTACCTTCCTATTTTCTTTGTATTAGATCGAGTAGTTAGGATAAGTTGATGTGTAGTGTTGTTAAGCTCTCAAATTGGAATTGTTGTACTATTTTTTTCAATCTTGACAGTCATTCGTAATCTTCCCCTTCTTCTTGCTGACACTTACTACATAAGTATCTACCATCTACGTATTTAAGGTCAGATGTATAAGTTTCACAGGATTCACACACCCCTGTACTGAATTCCTCTGAAATCTCTTCAATTGAGGGTATGGAGAGGAGAGCCTCCCTGTTCATATCAATAAGATCTTTGAGAATAGTACTAAGCCCAGGTGTTACCATCAGGATATCAGTATTCGAGATCACTCCTATTACTATACCGTTTTCCAGAACTGGCAGCCTTTTAATATTTGCTTTTAACATAATTTCGGAAGCTTTTACTATACTTGTTTTAGGCTCTACCGTTATAAGCGGGGTCGAAAGGATTTCATTAGCCTTCATTTCACTTGGTCTTTTATCCTCGGCAACGATACTCCTTACAAGATCCCTTTCAGTTATAATTCCCATAGCTTTGCCATTAACTGTGATAATAATGCTTCCTGCATCACGACTGGCCATTTCTCTTGCAATAGACGGAATATCTGAGTTGATATCCATTACTATAACTGCTTTATTCATAACTTCAGCAACGGAGACTTCTCTCTCAATCTCTGAGCTGTGAATGCCAGCACCTGCTGCCCTCTCAGCATCTGTATCCCTTCCAGGTCCATCTGCCATCAACTGCAGTTCCCCCTTTATCTTAATATTTCGAAGCCCGTTATTTAACACAATAGAATTTTTTTCAAGAGCCCAGTTCTCTGTGGAAAAAATTCCAGGTTTCTTTGTTTGTTCTTTTTAGGCTCTCTAAATTAGGACTTACGTATTTGAAGTTCAAAATCAAGAGTAATAGCCATTGCTATTTAGTCTATGTTTTATACAGTTGAAGGTTTAATCCCGTTGAGTTTTTCAGTTCAACCGCGTAAGTCCTATAATTGTAAGTTTTAAGGCTGAATTTTAAGGCTGAATTCGGGTGAGAACATTGTTTCCAGATGTATTTTCTCGTCCGCCCCTCTAAGATATCTTTCCCAACTTTTCAGATGTTTTTATGACATTTATAATATACGAGTCAATGGTACATAATGATAACGGGATTTGTTTCTTTTATATAAAGCCTGTATAGTATGAAAAAATTATTTTTGATATTTCTTAGCTACCTGTTTTCCTATAAACATTTGTAAAAATCTGGAAAGAATTTTTTCAAAACCCCTTCGTTTCCACTGGAGACGTATCCTGCGGATGAAAAATATCTTATAATTTTAAAAAAATATTAAGAAGAAGTACAGAATAGAGGTATAATTTCAGAAAAGAGGTTATACAATTTACAAAAAATTGAAATTATAATTGTATTGATATTGATTTTTCTGACAGGAAATTTTTCAAACCCCTTTATTTCTACTGGAGTTTACTTTATAAGTTTTTATAGTGGAAAATTATAAATTTAAAGTTATTAATCTCTCTTGCGCAATTAGAACAGTATAATCAAAAGGTATTATTGGGATAATCGGTATTGGAATAATGGTGGAAACAAAGAAGGAAAGTTAGAGAAAGAAATCCAGAGAAGGAAAAATAATATATTACAGAGGAAAAACAAATATAAAATATCAAAAGTAATGAAGAGAAAGGAAAGTTTGTTAAAGAATATAAATTGAGAAAGAAGGAAAATGAAGAGATAACATAGTGACAAACATAAAGAGTAATAATTAGAGTATAAAGGGTAGAATGATTAAAGTATAATCACTCTGCTTCGATTCCCAATACTGAGCTCAATTTCTTCATTCAGGCCGTACTTCGCATAAGCATTAATTATCTGAACCTCAGAGTCGATATCAAGATCCTCTATCACATATGCCTGATCTCCCCATAGAGTTAGCCTGATATTGCCTGTATCGTCCTTGAGTTCCAGATTTGCAACCACATTTTCGGTTCCATCTTCCCTCTCAAATTCTCGCAGTTCCCCTATTTCGGAAACTTTTCCCTGGACTGAATAACTCCCGCCAGGAATGATATCAGCAATATTTGTGAATTTTTCTTTATATTCAACCTTTTTTTCAGTCTTCTGGATGATCCCTCTGGATCCGAGATTCAGTTCAATCTGCTGGCTGAAAGCATTTTCTCGAGAATAAGCATTAAATACTTCTACAGTTTCGTCAAAATCAACTTCATCCAGGAAATCGGTTTTTTCATCCCATAGTGTCAGCCTGATTTTTCCTGTGGAATCCCCGAGAAGGATATTTCCTACTCTGCCTGCAGATCCGTCTTTTTTCTCGAATGTCCGGATTTCTGCAATATCCAGTACCCTCCCGGAGATGTTAATATTATTCATATCAGCCTTGATATCTTCAATCGGGGTAAATTTCTCCTCGTACTCGACTCTTTTCTCACTTTTTCTTATTATACTTCTGCTTCCAATCTGAAGTTCCACTTTCTGAGTAAAGGCATTCTCCCGGGCGTACGCATTAATCAGCTCTACAGTGATACCTTGTTCTATCTGGTCCAAAAAATCAGATTTTTCGTCCCAGAGAGTGACACGAACTGTCCCTGTATCGTCTCCAAGAAGCATATTTCCCACTCTACCGACATTACCATCCTTTCTCTGGAAGGTTCTTACATCGGAGACTTCCAGGACTTTTCCCGTTAAATTCAGGTCTCCCATCCCATCTTTGATATCTTTTATTTTATAGCTGTTCGAAGCTACATCGATATCTTCTTCACTTTCAGTCAGGACCCCATTGTTTCCTACGTTGATTTCTACTCCGGAATATCCCTGCTTTGCAAAGCCGCTGATCTGAAGGGTTTGTCCTACCTTTATTTTTTCAGCTTTTATCAGGTCTGCCATATTATCCCAGAGAGTTATCCGAATTTTTCCGGTCTCATCTCCAACAATCAGGTTTCCTACTCTACCTATGGTTCCGTCGTTTCGGGTAAATTCTTTGGTATCGAAAACGGAGACAACTCTTGCAATAAAATTAACTGGCCCACTCTCGGCTGTTATCTTCTCAATTTTTACACTGTCTCTGCTCACATCTGAAAATCCGAGTTCATTGGCAACCAGCATAGCAGCCATAGTTTCGTCACAAAGACCTCCCATATTTTCGACCTTATCCTCGATACGCTGCAGGAAATCTTCTTTACTTATCACATGGCTGAGCTTTTTGTAAATTGATTCGATATCCGTCATATTATCCCTTTAATGCATAATATTACTTTTAATGTCTGTTGTAATGCCTCAATTGTTGCTGGCAATATCTGTGACGTCTGTTTTTCAATTCAATTTTCTACATTAATTGTAATGTTTCAAAACTATTTTTATGAGAATATCTGACTAACAAACTGAGCATTACTATGATAGTCAGGACATTTCAGGTTAGTTCAGATTATAATACTCTAAACTTTATATATCCTGTAATAAATTTTGACAAAAGTAACTGTGAATTAAATTTTTTATTAAGTATTGGAATATCTCATTTTTAAATCCAATTGTTTGAATTTTATTTCAGCTTCTTTTTAGCTCTACCTGAGAAATTACTAACTCCAGAAAATTACTTGTTCATAGAGCAGTGTTTTTTTGCTACTATAATTTATGCTTACTAATATTTTTTCCTTGATATCTATATTTCAGAATGATACTGTATTTCAGGATGATACTCAACTTAGTGTTTGGATATAGTGTTTGGATATAACGACCTAATGAGGGCGTTTCTTTCTTGCTATTGTATGCGAGCCGTCTTACAAAAGATTGGAGTGTGCTGTGTGAAAGTATTCTTGAGTGAATAAAAGATGTTGATACCTATCCCATTGCACATGAATAGAAGCTCCTATATACCAATATAATTTCAAAAAATAAAAATCGTAAAAACAAAACCTTATTTATGGTAAAGTTTCATTATGTACATGATACCATGATTCGGAAATGCACTGAGCACGGCTATTTTAGAGGAGGCAGCTGTCTGCAGTGTAAACGCCCTGGCAGATACTTGCTGGACGACGGCAAGGAGGAAAAGCTTGGAAGGTTTGTATCAGGCACTCTCCGGCATTTTCCGGCATCTGCAGGAGTTGAAATGGACAAATGCGGCTGGGTGAATCTGAACTCTTTCTGTGAGGTTATGAAAAAACGGTACAACTGGATGAGAAAGGAGTATCTTTATGCCCTTGTGGAGTCAGATGAGAAAGGAAGGTATGAAATCTGGGACTCAAAAATCAGGGCACGTTACGGACACTCTGTTGATATTGACCTGGACTATGACGAAAGCGATTTTCCATATCTATATTATGGAGCAAGCCCTGAGGAAGTCGATGTTCTGTTGGAGAACGGAATTTTCCCGATAAAACAGCGATATGTTCATCTCAGCACTACATATGAAAAGGCAGTAGAAGTGGCTCTGATTCATACTGAAAACCCGGTAATTCTTCAAATCGATGCTCTGAAAGCTCAGGAAGATGGAATTTCCCTGAAACTTGCTACTGATGACATAGTGCTTGCGGAGAATATACCCCCAGAATACCTGTTCATTGTTGAGGACTGATTTGTAAGGTTTTTCCACATATTTTCGGTATTTTTCTTTCTTTTTCATTTCACTGATATTTTGAAAAGACCTTCTTTTTCTTCTATCCAGAATTTTACATTCAAAAACTGCTCAGTGACCCAGATATTTGTCGCTGTGTGAAGAGAAAGCTCTCTAACAGTGCAGGAACTGTTTCCTGCAAGCGCCATATAAGGGATCAACTGGTCTGCCAGATGTATATCCACAGAAGCTCCTGCCTTCAATTCCGAAATAATTTCTTCTGCCGCGAATTTACCTACTTTTTCTGCAGGAAGCCCTTTTTTTCCAAGAGCACTTCCACCTGTGTATCCTGCCCAGAGGGTTATTCCACTTCCAGTGGAGAAAGCTTCAAAGGATTGAGTCGCGACCCGGAGCGCATATCCGGCTTCAAGCAGCATATCTCTGGCAGCTTCTGCCTGGCGTAAAGGTACGTGAGCCGGAAGATTCGAAGCATGAGAAATTCCCCGGATTTCTTCCTCCTCTCTTAAAAAGTGAAACCCATGAAGTTTGCACGGCTCAAAATAAGCTGAGACTGTTCCCCCTCCCTTTGGGTAGTAACCTCGTTCTTTCAAAATTACTTTGCCTGCATAACCCAATTTTTTCAGAGCTCTAAGAGTCACATGCTGCAAGTAATCCATTGTGGGAGCCCAGGCTACATCAGTTCCTCCTCTCACTGTAATTTCGATCTTTTCCTTTGCAAAAGGCAGGGCCGGCATAAGACACTGGAGAAGGAGAGTTATGCTTCCTGCGGTTCCGATATCAATATTATACTTTCCCCCCTTTATTTCCACTGGAGCAAAAAAGATCTCTGTTGAGCCTGGAATAAGCCCAGATACACGCGCTTTACAGATTTTGGCTGCAGTTTCCAGAGCTTTCAGGTGCTGCTGCTTCAAGCCAGGATTTTGTCTATTTTTTCTTATGTTTGTGATCCTGATTTCTTTACCTGTGACAGCGGAAAGAGCAACAGCAGTCCTTACTAACTGTCCTCCACCTTCTCCGTAAGAGCCGTCAATTTCTAGCATTTACTTTTCCTCGTTTATCTTGACTTCTTCTTTACTTAGCCTTATTGTATTCCATCATATTTCGAATTGCAGCTTTTACTGCAGGCCTAAGAGGGTCCACAAGCATAGAAACAGGAGGAGCGTAGCAGGTTTCCATTTCAAGGAGATCTCTGATTGTAGTTTTCTTCCTGACTGCGAGCGAGAGAGCATCTATTCTTTCCTTTATTCCCTCTCCGCCTGCAAGCTGCGCCCCTATCAGGCAACCATCATTAAACAGGAGTTTAATATAGAGGTCTTTTCTTCCGGGATAATAGGAAGCTCTTGTGCGCCCACGGGAAAACCCCACAACCAGCCTCATTCCCAGGGTCTCAGCCTTCCTTGAAGTGATGCCCACTCCCCCAAAATGTAAATCTCCTGCTACAGCCACCCAGGGATCTGCAAGGTGTCCAAAGGTGGTTTGTTTTTCCGTAACATTGTTGGCAATTACATCGGCCATACGTCGGGCGGTTGTACCCAGCTGACTCAGTCTGGTTTCTCCTGTTACAAGGTCGGTTACTTCCGCACATTCTCCACCTGCGTACACATAAGGAAGAAAATTTTCGCCTACTTTTACCTGAAGCATTTCGTTTACCACTATTCCTCCGGCTTTTCCTATCTCGATTCCTGCTTCCTGGTAGAGGGAGATTTCAGGTTTTACCCCGCTTGCCAGAAGTACAATGTCTGCAGAAAGCTGCCTATCCCCCACCTGTAGAGTCTTTTCTTTCCAGAATTTCTCAGGAAAGATCGCGGTTTCCCCGGAAATTACTTCAACACCCGCAGCTTTCAGGTGTTCTCTCACAATGTCAGCTATATCAGGATCAAGTTGCTTTGAAAGAAGGCTTTTGTTTCTGCTTAACAGGATAGTTTTAATTCCCCTTCTTGTAAGTGCCACGGCGCATTCAATTCCTATTGTCCCTCCGCCTATGATACAAACTTTCCCGGCGGTTTTCAGGGCTTTTTCAAATAGCATCCCGTCAGAAAGATTTCTCAAAGTAAAGATTCCATAAGGAAGGATATTGGTACAACCTATTTGAGGTATAAATGGCAGGCTTCCTGTGGCAATCACAAGTTTGTCAAAAGGATAAACTCCTTCCCCTGTCAAAGCAGTTTTTAAAACAAGATCTATTGACCTGACGCTTTCATTTAGCCTGACACTTATTCCGTTGTTTATAAAAAAATCAGGGGGTTTTACTATAAGTTTTTCAAAGCTGTCAATTTCGTGGCTCAAAACAAACGGTATTCCGCAGTGGCTATAAGCGGTGTGGGAATCTCTTGAAAGAACAGTTATTTCAAAATCGCTCTGTCTTCTAATTTTGGTGGCAGCTGCCATTCCGCAAGCTCCTCCCCCTATAATTACTACCCTTATAGGTTTCCTTTTTGAAGAGTTTTGTGTGAAAATTGTTTCTGGAGGATTCTGCTTAATTCCACCTGCTTTCTTAACTTCCTCATTTAGAGGACCCTGGGTTTGCATACCTGAATCGCTTCCCATACTTTTAATAATGGTGTTTCGCGCCTATTATAAGTTTTTAGAGGACAGGGCAGCTTCAGCTTATTCAATTGAAGACTTAAAAATAGGAAAAAAGTGATGATACTATTGGAATATCTCCACAAGAGAGCTAAAGGATACTGAGTAAATGGACTGGGATACTGAATAAGTAAACTAAAGATGACTGGGCGAGTAAACTGTGGGGGTCTGAACGAGCGAGTTTGGGAGTGGGGGGGTTAATACATAAAAAAGTTTCTATGCCTCGCCCGTTCAACTTTTTACAAGTCTTTTGTTTTATATATACTTTTCTAAATTTTTCCAGCTTATTATTTTTTTGTAATTTTTAAATCTACCTAAAATTATTTTGGGAATTGACTTTTTTCAAGAATATCTGGCACGAGTAAAATAATTTAAGTTCAATGAACTTCTCAAATAACCACAAAGTTCTTAAATCCTGAAGGCATTAAACACTTGAATTTAAAACAGATGACATACATCGTACCTGTTTTGCTGAACTTCCTTTAAGGGCGGGCGGGAACTGTAATGTCATTGTCATATCAAAATTAACAACTTCATCATTCATCACTACTTAATTCGTAAAGATAATCAAATGTAATTAATCTATTGCAAATATAATAAATTTAAGATTTACATATTACCAACTCAGGGCTAAAATATTCAATTTAAAACTAAATTTACATATCATCACCCATGGAATAAAAGTCAAAAAATGTTTATCAATAACCTGATATTTCGATCACTACTTTGCCACTTATCGCTAGAGAATTTGTTGTTTACGGAATAAGGCGTTTGGTACCTTTCGGATACTTACGCATGCATTAAACGCTTTTCGGAGTTATCTCCGAAAACTTAAGTTATCAGGCTCATTGAGTGATAAACACAAATTTTGGCTTTTTGTTCTGAAGATTAATTTCAGGGTCACAAGTAAACTTATGTTAGGGCGAAAACTTTAGGGCAGGTATAGAAAGTCTCATGGACATTGCAGGTATCTTATTGTCCATTCAAGCTCGAGAGTAAGGAACATTTTCATCTTAGAGAGCGTTAAGCCGTCAGGCTAGCAAAATGCTGATACCTTATCTTGCTTTCCATAAGGTAAGAGTTCCAATAAATGCTAATTATTCCGGGCATTCTGCCGGATTAAGTATCCTAACATAGGTGATAACAGAAACTGAAGGTAGAGATTGCAGGCAGAGCCGAAATTTCTTTTCGAGCGTAACTGTCCTTAATTCTTAAATCTGCCTCTTCAAGGGTGTATTATCCCTGATCCGGTCTGAAATCTTATTTTTTACTATTTTTGCATTGTTTGATCTTTACGAGTTTTAAGGATATACACAATAAATTGTATCATCAATAAACTGTCTTGGATAGAATCCAGGAAAGCAGTCAGATCGTAATTGTTCGGGGATACCAAAACAATTTCACATGGGAACTAATTTGAAAAAATTGTTCACGATAAATCATTCACAATACACAAAGGAGAATTCACATGCAAAATACGGATACTACAAAATATATCATTCATTCTAAGATTAATGCTGATGGAGTAATTGAACGTCCTGATATAGTAGGTGCAATCTTTGGCCAGACCGAGGGATTACTCGGGGCTGATCTTGATCTACGTGATCTTCAAAAGACCGGCAGAATTGGCAGAATCGAAGTAATGGTTACTGCTAAAGGAGGAAAGACAAAAGGAAATATTTTTGTCCCGTCAAGTCTTGACAAAGTTGAGACATCCATTCTTGCCGCATCTCTTGAGACAATTGACAGGGTGGGCCCCTGCAGTGCCAAAATTGAGGTTTTCCAGGTAGAGGACGTAAGAGCTGTAAAGCGCAAGAAGATCATTGAAAGGGCAAAAATCATTTTCACCAAAATGTTTGATGAAACAGTGCCCGAATCTCAGGAATTAGCTGATGAAGTCCGGCAGTCTGTAAGGGTTGATGAACTTACCTACTACGGAAAATCCAGAATTCCCTGCGGGCCAAACGTGCTTAACTCGGATGCTATTATTATTGTTGAAGGTAGGGCTGACATCCTCAACCTGCTCCGTTACGGTATAAAGAATACTATCTGCGTGGGTGGAACAAACATTCCTCCCGAAGTTGCTGAACTCACTAAAAAGAAGACTGTAACTGCTTTTACGGATGGAGACCGTGGGGGAGAACTTATTATACGTGAACTCCTGCAGGTTGCAGACATCGACTATGTTGCTCGCGCCCCAGATGGAAAATGTGTAGAAGATCTTGTTCAGAAGGAAATTATCAGAACCCTTCGCAGGAAAGTTCCAGTGGAACAGATTATTGAAAAATACGGAATTCAGGAAAGAGAAAGCGAAGAAAATGCTTCCAGATTGGACAGGACTCCCAAAAGGAAGATACGAACAACTGAAGCCGTTCCGAGGATTGCAGAAAAGAAACTGCATAAACGGATAAAGGTACACAGAGTCTCCACAAAGCCAGACCTTTATGGAGAGGAACTTCCGGAAGAAGAAATCATAGAAGAAGCAGGTCCTGAAGAGGTTCTCGAAAAAGTCTCTGAAAAATCTCTGGAAAAAGTTTCTGAAAAAACCTTCGAAAAGATCTCTGAAAAAACCCCTGCGATGGCAGAAAAGGTTGAGGCAAGGCCTTTAGTCGCCAAGCCGCCATCAGTTTCGGCACGAGCAGTTCCTCCTTCCAGAATTCCAAGAGGAAAACCTGTAGCTGAAAAAGTTTCAGCCGTAAAAGTTCCCGGGGGTGAAGCTGTCAGGGTTTCTCCTGCTCCCGCCAGAAAGCCCCCTATATCTCCCGAAGCGGTCAGGTTCAGGCCACATGCCGAGGCTTTGAAGGGGACACTTACAGCCAGGATACTTGACTCTGAAGATAAGGTACTGGAAGAAATTGCTGTTCGAGATCTTGCAAGCAGATTGAAAGCGTACAAAGACAATATCCAAAGCGTGGTTTTCGATGGGGTAATCACACAGAGGCTTGTTGATATTGCTTCAAGCAATTCAATTAAGAATCTTATCGGGATAAAAATCGGAAACGTTGCCAAAATACCGGCTGATATGGAAATTTTGACAGCAGGTATGCTTTGAAAGGGATTTAACTATTTTCCCTTTTTCTTCCTTTTCTTTTTTCTTTTTTTCAGATTTTATTCTCTCTTTTACTTCTTTTTAGACTTCCTATTTTTTATTTTTTTGGAAGATAATTTTTATTTCACCTTAATATATTCCTCCCACGATGGGTTTTCTAAATTAATATTCTTTTATCCTTTATTTTTTATTTAGAGATCTTTATTTCAAGGCTATTATCTTATGTGTAATATTTATGTATGGGAACTGTAGAGACACCACGATTTGCCATGATTTCACACTATGGTGCTAAATTTCACACTTTCTCCCATAATTCTTCATTATTTATCATATACATTATATAGGAAAATTTATTAATGAATACTAGGAACTCAATTTCCTCGGGCAATTCTTTTATCTGAATCAAGATAATATTAAATTGATCTTGTAAAATTGTAGGTCTGTTCGCTATGCACAAGGAAGAGCTAATACAACTGCACACGTATATGGCACAAATGAAGAGGTACTTTGAAAGGCACGGGGTAACGCACGAATTCGATGATTACAAGGCTTTATCCATAAGCCCTGTACACATTCACCGGAGTAAAGCAGATCACAAGCGTGCAATTTTTATTTTAGGAGGCGAGCTTGCGACTCTCATGTCCCGGGACGACCCTATCTTTGAAGAATCAGCTCAGATGAGGGAATCTCTGAATTCCGTCATTAAGCTCATGGGTAATAACTAATAGGGTTCTTGAATGTGGTAAGGAATTCGTTGTCCGAATATACGGATTCGAAATATTTTTGTTTTGAGATCAAGAGGCGGTATGGGTTCAAGTTCATTTTCATTACTATACCGTCCTCGCCATCTGAATAATATTTTTTCTCGGTCCAGCAGGGTATAAATCCTATGGACCTGTACAATTTTTGTGCTCTTATATTACTATTTCTCACTTCAAGTGTTGCGTATTTAAGTCTGTTTGCAACAAAAATATCACATATCGAGTGGATTAGTTGCGTACCAATTCCTCTTCCCCGATATTGTTCTTTGACACCAACTGAAAAGATGTGCCCTTCACCTTCTGCTGAACGGTAGCCTACAACATATCCCACGACTTTTCTATTCTCTTCTGCAACAAGGAAACCGTCTCCCACCATTTCGTAAAAACTCATGTACACCAGGGAATTGTGGTCCGAAAATGCCTCCTCTTCAACTGCGACTATTTCCTGGAAGTCCTCAGGTGCAAAATGCCTTATCATAATAATATCTTATATATTCCTGCCATTTTATTATTTCCTCTTAAGAAATGTATTCCCGGGTTTCTTAAAATCAAATGTACCATAAATCTGATTATTTATGGGGTGCACGACCTGTCAGTTAAAGACTTCCAGTTATTAACTGCTTCTGCCAATCCGGCAAAAATACAAATCTCCTTAAAGACGATATAACTGACAGGAAAGCTGGATTCGAACTGTATTTTTACTCTATTTTTATGCCCAGATTTAATCATTGCCCAGGTTCAAAGTTTCTTAACATGTCGAGTATCCACTGCAACTCCTCTACTTGATTCCACCATTTCGTTTCCACTCATAAGTGCCCTACCCACACAAAGGGCTCTCTCTCCAAGGACAATTACTTCATCATTAGGCCTTATTTGTGGATCTGCCTGAATAACACCGGGGGCAAGAATAGAACCGCGTGGGACAAAATTATCAATTTTTACCACATATTTCCCATTATTTAACATCATTTCTGCCCCTTCAAGGGAAAGGGCAAGCGTCCCGTACTGGGGGACAAGAGTTGCAAGCTGTTTTTTTCCCACAAAGAGCTGATACTTGGGAAATCGGCCCTTGACCACAAGATTTCCCGCTTCTTCAGAGAAAAGATGGCTGGAAGCCTCTCCAAATTGATATTCTGCAATTGCCCTCAGGAAATTCTTTTTTTCCTGTTCCGCGTTCAGGCTTTTTTTGCTGAAATCTTCCGCTGTGCAGAGAGATTCGATAACTCCTTTCAGATTCGACAGGGATTCCATAGACACAAGGCTGTCTCTGGCAGTATAGATTATTTTAATTCCCAATTTATCGGCCACTCTTTCGCAGATTTCCCTGTATGCCCCTTCAACATGGGCAACTACTGTCTTATATCTGTACTTTGAAAGATAAGCCTCAAGGCAGCCGGAAACCCAGGATTTTTCTTCCTCATCCCAGTGTCCTGTAACTGCAGTATCATAATGAGCTGCTGGGTATGTGAGTTCCAGTTCTCTTGGCACTGTTCCCAGAGGAGAAGTTAAGATTACTTCATGGACAAATTTTCGGTATTTTCCTAGAGTGAGAATAAATTTCTGATGTGATTGGGAAGTTGAATATGGTTTTCTTGCCGCACAGGGAAGAAGCAGGAGGATATCAAGATTGGGAGGGGTATATCTTTCCTGTACGCGCTGTGCAAATCTTACCACTTCAATTCGAGATAGAGCTTCGGAAGTATCTGCAAGGAGCTGGTTTTGCCGGAAAGCAGGAACTCTTTCTTCAAGATAAGAATATTCGAAATCTCCCAGGCGAAGCAAGGCCGTAAGCCAGGGTTTAATCCTGCACTGGCCTTCAACGTATTCCCTGAGCGTTCCTGCCCTGACCCTTTCCCTGACAAGGGAAAGTTCTGCCTCAAGGGAATCCCTGTTATGAGCAGTAAGGAACTTTGCTCTCTCGGCTTTTGGGAGACTTCGTATTTCTGCTGGACTGGCAGAGGCACATGCCCTGCACCTGCAGGGGAATTCTGTCAGAGAGTCAAGGTAGAAACTGCCTGAAGCTGTCAGATAAATGTCAGAGTAGGCTGCAATTTCTGTTCTGGTATCATCCAGAATATCAATTCCGAAATAGGCTAGCATTGCCACATTTTCAGGAAGCGCCAGATTTGGGGTGTATAAAGCTGTGTCCGGAAGAATACGGTTCTTTAATGCGAGAACGGTTTCGAGAAACTTTCGGGGGTTGTTTTCCAGAGTTCCTGCTCCCTCCATCACATAAAGATCGCTCTCCAGAACCTCTCCTCCCATTCTGAGCAGGGAGCCTGTTGGACCCGATATTTTTTCATCATCACTAGCTGGAAATATTCTGGTTTTCTCTCTTGAATCGGCTGAGATAGAAGGAGGGTAGGCCTGATGAGGCAGGATTATAAGAGTCCCCTTTCCTGCTTTTTCCCTGATCCTCTTCACTTGTTCATCAAGCTCTGTCAGGGAATCCACTCCCCAGAGGCTGCCTGCATCGACAACAGGGCCAGGTTTCTCAAGATTCCCGAGCTCTGCCGTGCTCAAAATACAGGGTGTACGAATTTCCGGAGAAAGCATGAGTTTTCCAATCCTTGCTGCTCCGTCTCTCTGTTCTATCTCAAAGTACTGTGTCATGTCTGTCCTCTTATGTTTACCAGAATGTAAAGGTTTGTCCTGCTCTTTTCCGGGAGTTTCCTGAGAGTTTTTGCTTACTTCTATCCTTAATATCCGCGTTATTTGAGTCTGAACGGTTCTCTGAACTGTGTTTTTCTTTGGATGACCTTTCAGGAAGAAGAAGGATGGTATATTTATATATTATTAATATTGATTATGTGCTGCAACGTATCTCTAATTTATCTGTCTCAAACTATGGCAGAGATCCTATTTTTCACATTTTAATTTCAATTTGAGGTCTAGAATGGATATAACTGCAGAACTTCGAAAAATCGTTGGCGGACGGCTTTCGGTTTCGCCTTCGGAGCTTTATTGTTATTCTTCTGATGCATCCCAGATTAAGGGAGTGCCTGATTATGTAGTACGCCCTAAAAGCACAGACGAAGTAAGCCGTATTGTCAGGCTTGCCTATGAGAATAACATTCCTGTGACTGCAAGGGGAGCAGGTACCGGACTTGCAGGGGGGGCTGTCCCGGTTAAAGGGGGCATAGTGCTGGATATGTCGGGTATGAACGGAATCCTTGAAATCGATATTGATAATATCCAGGTAGTCGTGGAACCTGGAATTATTCAGGATACTCTGAATGAAGCACTAAAACCATATGGTTTCTTCTTTCCTCCCAATCCGGGCAGTTCTGCAATGTGTACTATTGGAGGCATGATAGCCTACAATGCAAGTGGAATGCGCTGTGTTAAGTACGGCACCACCAGAAACTATGTTCGCGATCTGGAAGTTGTGCTTGCGGACGGAACTGTTATCCACACAGGTTCAAAAATGCTTAAATCAGCCGCAGGCTATGATCTGACTCAGCTTATGATAGGGTCTGAGGGCACTCTCGGAATAGTCACAAAAGCCAGCCTGAAAATTGCTCCTCTTCCCAAAACCCGAAAACTGGTTATTGCCTCCTTTGAAAACACAGAAATTGCGGGACAGGCGGTTGTAAAAACGTTCTCAAATGGGGTCATTCCCTCAGCCTGTGAGATTCTGGACAGGATTTCTCTGCAGGTTCTAAAACGCTATGATCCTAAACTTGTGCTTCCTGCGGAAGGAGACATAATTCTTTTTGAAGTGGACGGGACTGAAAATTCAGCACGTGAGGCTGCTGAGCAGATAATACAGGTCTGTTCTCCTCTTGCTCTTTCCATAAAGCTTGCAGAAAGTGAAAAGGAAATGGCTGATATCTGGGCAGCCAGAAAGCTTGTCGGAGCGGCTATTTCCCGCCTTGACCCTACAAAGACCCGTATTTACGTCGGAGAAGATGTTGGAGTTCCCATAAAGAAAATCCCTGAACTGTTAAAAAGGGCACAGGAGATTTCTGAAGAATTCAATCTGCCTGCTATGAAATACGGGCACATAGGGGACGGAAATCTTCACCTTGCGCTTTTTATTGATGTTCTGAACAAAGAAGACTGGGACCGCTTGAACAAAGTTGCGGATATGGTTCACAGGACCGCGATTGAGCTTGGGGGGACTGTTAGTTCAGAGCATGGTATAGGTGCAGCCAGGGCTGAGTATATGAAAACTCAATGGGGCCCGGCTTTTGAAGTAATGCGTGCAATCAAAAACGCTCTTGACCCTAAAGGTATACTGAATCCGGGTAAATTGGGGTTGTAAAAGCATGAAAAACGAAGAAAGAAAGATAGTTAAGCAGGCAAAAGAGCTGGATAGAAGCGAAAATGACAGTAAAACAGGGAAAGATCAACCCTTTGAAGTTGACCGCCGGTCAGTTTATAAATGTGTGCAGTGCGGAACCTGCCGTTCGGTTTGTCCTGTCTTTGATGTGGTAGGCTGGGAGTCTGCCAATACTCGCGGCCGTATGCTCATTATCAAAAGTCTTCTTGAAGGCAGGCCTCCCTCTGAAGATGTACTTCCAAGCCTTGCGTCCTGTACGACCTGTGGAATTTGTGCTGCCAAATGTCCTGCCGGGGTAAACCCTCCTGAAGTTGTAGAAGCTGCCCGTGCTCAACTTGTGAAATGCGGAGTTACAACTGAAGCCCAGGAAAAACTAAAATCGTCTGTAATGATATCAGGAAATTCTTTTGGTGAAACAAAGGATCGCAAGCACTGGCTATCTGAAACAGAGCGTGCAAAGCTGCCCGGAAAGTCAGAGTACGTTTATTTTGTAGGCTGTTTTGATTCTTACCGCTACCCTGAATTTGCGAAAAAGACATTTGAGATCCTGAAGCGTTTTGGAGTGACTCTTCTCCCTGATGAGCAATGCTGTGCTTCTCCACTCCTCCGTACAGGATTTAAAGAGGAAGCAGAAAAGGTTATGGAGCGCAACCTTGACCAGATTAGAAAGGTAGGAGCCCACACAATTATTACTAGCTGTGCTGGCTGTTACACAACTCTCAAAAACAACTATCCTGAAGAACTTCGGGTCATCAGCCTCCCTGAATTTCTTGCAGAACATCTGGAAGAACTCAAGCTGAAAAAACTTGATCTTGCAGTCACTTATCACGATCCATGCCATCTTGGCAGACACAACAAGATTTACGACGCACCAAGGAAAATTATTCAGGCTATCTGTACCCTCAAAGAAATGAAAAACATAAAAGAAAACTCTCGCTGTTGCGGCGGCGGGGGTGGGGTCAGAATCGGATATCCTGATATTTCTCTTGAACTTGCCAGGAACAGGCTTAAAGACATCCCGAAAGATGTGGATTATCTTGTTACCTCCTGTCCTCTTTGCGTAAGGAATCTCAGGGATGCAGGAGGGGATATCGAGATTATCGATATTGTAGAACTTGTTGCAATGGCGCTGGAATGAGTTTAGATTTTTCGGTTTAGTTTCCTGTATTTGTACTCAGTTACTTGTAAATCAGCCATGTTTCGTAACTCAATTTTTTTATTTGGGGAAGGCTGGCTCTGTCCGGCTCAACTCGTCTTTTTTGCTTTATTTAATAACATTTTTATTTCTATAAACCGACTGTTGATTGCTGAATTTTATAAGAGTACAAATTTTAGAAGCAGGTTAGGAGGATAGGTTTGTGAGCTGTAAACCGATTAAGTTTCGTAATGTTTCATCTGAGACACTTAATTGTATGAAAAAGAAACTTCAGAACCACGGCATCTATGTTCCGTCCGGAAGTAGGGGCGAGCTTTCAGGAAAAGGGATTACTGCAAGCTTTGAGTGGGACGGGGTATCCAATCTTGTCATCACAATTACGGAAAAGCCCTTTATCGTCAGCTGTGAAGTCGTAGCCATGAAAATAAAACAGTTCGTAAGAGAATGTCATGGCTCATAAAGCTAATCTGGAATAAAGCTATCTGGAGTAGTCTGGAGTGAACGTATGGGAGAAAGAAAAATTGATAAAGAAGGATGTCAGGGAATTGAGTTTAAAAATGTAACTCCTGAAGTATTTTCCTGCATAAAGAAAAAACTTCACTCCTACGGGATAGAAACTCCGTCTGGAAACTCAGGTATACTTGAAGGAAACGGGATAGTTGCCCACTTTAGCTGGGATGGGAAGGAAAACCTGGTGATTGAGATCAAGGAGAGGCCCTTAAATACCTACTGCGGGCAGGTAAGTGGAAAATTAAGAGCTTTCCTGCGAGAATGCCAGGGATTTTGATAGAAATCCGACAAACCTGACTTTATCCATAAAATCTGACTTGATCCATAAAGTTTGGAGTAACTCAGAAATTTAGTTCCTTTTACTCCTGATTCTTTGAAGCCTGTATATTTAACCTTCTGGGCTTTGAATTTAACCCTTTTTTCTCCTTATCAAACACTTATGAGCATTTCCAATAAGATCGAGCCTTCCTGCCTTTTCCAGAGCCTCATACACAAGTTCGTAATTTGCAGGATTCCTGTAGTGCATAAGAGCTCTTTGCATGGCTTTTTCTTTTTTGTCCCCTGGAACATACATTTTTTTGCCGGTGAACGGGTCAATCCCTGTGTAATACATACAGGTTGATACTGTCATTGGGGTTGGGGTAAAATCCTGTACCTGCTCTGTGTAGCCTCCGTGGTCCCGCACATACTCCGCCATCTCGATCATGTCTTTAAGAGTGCATCCCGGGTGGCCTGACATCAGGTAGTTTACAATATATTGCTCCTTGCCGCACTTTCTGTTGAGGGCAGTAAATTTTTCGGCAAAATTTTCGTAAATCTCCCTCTCTGGTTTGCACATTGCATTCGTGACACGCCTTGAGAAGTGTTCAGGCGCAATCCGTAACTGGCCGCTGATGTGGTAAGCGCAAAGTTCTTCGAGGTACTCTTCATCCTTGAGTGCGAGGTCATAGCGCACTCCGTAGCCTGTAAAGACCTGCCTGACTCCTGGAAGTTCTCGCAGGTGGTGAAGAAGTTCAAGCAATTTTTTATGGCTGGTATCCAGAGCAGGGCATATGCGGGGATAAAGGCAGGATTTGTCCAGACAGGCTCCTTTCTTCCCCCAGGTCTGGCATGCCATTCCGTACATATTGGCACTTGGACCTCCAACCCCGTTTATAATTCCTTTGAAGTCCGGTTTTTTTGTAAGCTTTTTTGCTTCACGGATAAGGGACTCGATGCTCCGACTTGCAATCATTCTCCCCTGGTGCTGCGTAATAGCGCAAAAAGAGCAGCCTCCGAAACAGCCTCTGTGCGTTGTCAGGGAAAATTTTACCATCTCAAGAGCAGGAACAGGTTCTGAGTAGGCAGGGTGAGTTTCTCCGGTGAACGGCAGCTCATAGACGTGGTCCATTTCGGCTTCAGTCAGAAGCCTCATAGGTTTGTTCTGCACGATAACAGTTTTTGGATGAGGTTGGACAACTCCTTTTCCAGTAATAGGGTTTTGTTCCATGAAATACATCCGGAAAGCCTTTGCAAAGGCTGTTTTGTCCTGGGAAACGTCGGAAAAGGAAGGAATCTCTACATAGTTCTTGAAAAATTCTGCTGCCCTTTCATATCTTTCCTCATCTTTTTCTTTACACTCATCCTGTTTTTTATCCGTTTCTTGCTTATCTTTCCCTTTGACTCTCTCTTTAAGCTCTTTCCAGGCTCTAACTTCCATCTTCCAGACCGTGCCCGGAATCTCTCTTATCTCTCTGATATCTTCCCCTGCATGTAGCCTTTTTGCAACCTCTACAATCTGTAACTCTCCCATGCCGTAGATAAGAAAGTCTGCAGGTGCATCAGCTAAAATGGATTGTCTCACCTTGTCTGAAAGATAATCATAGTGTGCAAAACGTCTCAAGGAAGCTTCGATTCCCCCAAGCACGATAGGAACCTCGGGAAAGGCTTCTTTTATTCTGTTCGAGTAAATAATTACTGCTCTGTTTGGGCGAAGCCCCACTTTGCCTCCTGGAGAATAAGCATCTTTATTTCTGGGCTTCAGGCCCGGAGTTAAGTTACTGACCATCGAGTCCGTGTTTCCAGCACTTACCGAAAAGAAGAGCCTAGGTTTTCCAAGTTTCTTGAAGTCCTCCGGGTTATCCCATCTGGGCTGAGCAATGATCCCGATCCTGAAACCTGCGTCTTCAAGAACTCTCCCTATTATTGCAGTCCCAAAGCTTGAATGATCAACATAGGCATCTCCGGTCACAAGAATAATATCAAGTTCCTTCCAGCCTCTGGCCTTTACTTCCTCAGGGCTCATTGGAAGAAATTCTGAAGTGGGTCTGCTTGAAGAAAAGTGCTTTTCGGAATTTTTTCCCTTTTTTTCTATTTTATTTCCGAAGCTTTTCGGCTTTTTCTCTGTTTTTAATGTGGGTTTTGCTTCAAGAGATTTAGCTCCTGTTCTTTCGGCTTTTGGCTTGATCTCTGCTCCTTTCCTGGGTTTTTCTCTTGCTTTCTGCGCTACTTCAACTTTTTTCGGAACAAAAAAACCAGTTCTTTTCCCTGTTTTCTCTTTATCCGATTTCTCCATGCTGAATTTTCTATTTTCCTCTGAAACCGTCTTGTCTTTTGCCATGATTAGCTTCCAGGCTCCCCATTCTCTTCAATTCCAATTAGACAAAATTAGCAATTAAATAAGCTTACTAATTAGAAGATGGTCAAGATTACTAACTAAATACATACGCGAGTTATTTTTATACTCAAACAGTCTTATTGAATTTTCTGAATTTTCTTTCATACACCCATCATCATTTTCAGCATTGTGTATGAAGCCATAATCTGATTGTTTCCATCTCTGTCTGTAGGAGCTCCATGTCCAGAATAGAGGGTTTTTACATCCAGTTTAGTGAGTTTTTCTATAGAGCCCATCATTTTGTCAGGTTCTGAACCTTCAAAATCCATTCTTCCGAATCCTCCTCCCGGAAATACGGTATCTCCAGAAAAGAGGCTCTTTGAGACCGGTTCGTAAAGGCAGATGCTTCCCATTGAATGACCAGGCGTGTGGATGACTTCAAGATATTCCCCATTTCCTATGTCGATTTTGTCTCCCTCTTCATATGTAATTGTGGGTCTGACAGCAGGGGCATTTTCTCCGAAGAGTACTGACACGCTCAGGTATTCGTCGTTTACACCTTCAAGGTCAGCTTTGTGTATGCCAACTTCTGCCCCGCTTTTTTCTGCAATTGCTGCTGCTGCTGCTGCATGATCATAATGGCAATGAGTCAGGATAATAAGTTTCAGGTCTGTAAGCTTGATGTATATCTCCAGTTGCTTAATGATCAGGTCACTACTCATGCCTGCATCGATAAGGACATTTCCGTTTACCAGATATACGCTTGAATCATATGTTGTGGGGCAAATGTATCGAACTTCCATGTTTCTTTCTTCCTATTGCTCTTTATTTTCTTTTCCTATTGCTCTTTATTTTCTTTTCCTATTACTCTTTATTTTCTTTTTCCCTTCTTTCTCCTTTGAACTATTTTAAAGTCTTAAATATTGAAAACCCTGCGGGCGTTCTCTGTGACGGATCTGGCAATTTCCGCAGGTTCCATGTCCTTAAGTTTCGCTACCATGGGGATTGAATCCACTATAAAGGCAGGCTCGTTTCTGCCTTTGCGCGAAGAAAGGAAAGGGCTGTCAGTTTCCAGAAGCAGATTTTCAAGCGGCACCCCGGCTGCAAGAGTTTGATGATGCTCAGAAAAACAGACAAGAGTTGCCAGAGAAATGTAGTATCCCTTATCTACAATTTCTCTCATTGTCTCAACAGAGCCGCTGTAACAGTGATAGATGACGGTATTAACGTCCCGGACAAGCTTCAGGACTTCAGCTTCAGCCAGCCGGGCATGAACTACAAGGGGTTTATCCAGATCTTTTGCAAGCTCAATTACTCTTTTGAATGACGCGGTCTGCCTTTCACGTTCCTCATTTGTTTTACAGTCCTGAAAATCCAGTCCAGCTTCCCCAATCCCAACTGCTTTCTCTGCATTGACTTCTATCTGGTCAATTAAATCAGTAATTTCTTTGTTAGTGCCTTCTCTGCCGATATCGGGACTCAGGCCAAGTGTAGCGTGAATATCTTCGTGCTTTCCTGCAAGTTCGAGACTTATACGGTTTCCCTTCAGGGAAATTCCGGAATTAATCATTCCGACAACTCCCGCTTCCCTGGCTCTGAGGATAGTCTCTTCCCTATCACGGTTAAATTTGGGAAAATCGAGGTGACAGTGGGAATCAATAATTGGATAAGGCATGGGTCTGTATTCTATCTCATTTTATTTTACTTTTTATGCGATAGAACACAACCCGAAAAACGAATAGAGTGAATTTCCTTACCCGATTTTGTCTTTAAGCTGCCTTTAAGTTGCTTTTAAGCTGAATTTGGATTACAAAATTCAGGCTTCTTTAGCTGGTTCTGTTATCCTGGACTTTGCTTCCTTTTTATACAGCAGATTCATCGCATTTACAAGGGCTTCTACAGAGGCCATAACTATGTCAGGATTTGCAGATCTAGCAGTTACAATTCTGCCCTGCTCGTTTTCAAGGCCTATGTATACGTCTGCAAGGGCATCTGCTCCACCTGTGATGGCATCTATCCTGAAATCCTGGAGTTTAAAGTGGTTACTTTCTCCCAGGATATCTCTCACAGCGTTGAGGGCGGCATCCACAGGGCCAACTCCAATTCTTGCTGCAATGACATCTTTGCCCTGAATAGTTGCTTTGACAACTGCAGTAGGTGTCAGAATATTTCCAGTCATCACGGATACTTCTTTAAGTTTGATCAGCTCTTCTTCTGAACTTGCTTTTCCAAGCACAGCAGAAGCAACTGCATAAAGATCGGCATCTGTGATCTGTTTTCCCTTGTTTGCAATTTCTTTGATTCTGGCCACAATTTCGTCGAGCTGCTTGTCATTGCTTATTATTCCGGCAGATTCAAGAGATTGCTTTACTGCGTGTTTGCCTGTATGCTTGCCAAGGACAATACGCCGTCTATGACCTACCATTTCAGGAGTCATTATTCCAGGTTCGAAGGTATCGGATTTTTCCAGCACTCCCTGGCTGTGAATTCCTGACTCGTGGGAAAAGGCATTTTGTCCGACTACAGGTGTGTTTGGAGGAAGCCTGACCCCTGTGTAGTTTTCAACCATTTTGGAGGTTTCAACAAGGTATTCTGTCCGAATACTCGTTTTTGCCCCATATATGGCTGTAAGGCCCATAACTGTCTGGGAAAGGTCGGCGTTTCCTGCTCTTTCTCCTATACCATTTATTGTTACCTGAACCTGAGACGCTCCTGCTTCCACTGCCATAAGGCTATTCGCTACTGCAAGCCCGAAATCGTTGTGGCAGTGAACATCTATTGGAATCGCTATCTCAGCTGCAATATCCTTTATTTGCCTGTACATTGCAGAAGGAACCATAACGCCCACAGTGTCTGGCACGTTAATGATATCACATCCTGCTTCCTGAACTGCTCTGAACACTTGAGTTAGATATTCAGGATCAGTTCTTGTAGCGTCCATTGCAGAAAACATACATTTCAGCCCATGATCTTTGATGTACTGAACAGCTTCCACAGCCAGTTGAACGACTTCTTCCTGACTTTTTTTGATGGTGTATATTCGCTGTACATCTGAGGTAGGAACAAAAGTATGCACTAGGCCAACGTCGCTATCAAAACAGGCATCGATATCTTTTTTCAATACACGAGCAAGTCCACAGACTACTGCATCCAGCCCGGCATTAGAAATCGATTTTACGGATTCTTTGTCTCCTTCTGAAGAGATGGGAAATCCGGCTTCTATTATGTTTACCCCAAGTTTGTCAAGTTGACGGGCAATTTCCAGCTTCTGAGTAGAAGTCAGGGATACTCCCGGGGTTTGTTCTCCGTCACGCAGTGTTGTGTCAAAAACAGTTACCGTTTTATTCTGCATGGGCTCGATGTAAAAATCGATCCCTTCTTTCAGTCTTTACATTCATAGTAATCATCTACATGGATGTACATTTCTGGTATATAAACGACACCCATATTTTCCAATGTTGGAATGTAGGTTTTATTTTTTGAATCCTTGATAGAAAATTATTTATAGTAGATGTTACATTGTAGGGGTGCTCACAGGGCGTCACAAGACAGCCCGAAAGCGAAAAACGGGACTTGAAAAACGGAGTTCGACAACTGAGTTCAAAAGGTATCGAAAAACGAACCTGAAAAACGGATCTAATGATGCCCGAAGACGCTTTTTAAAGCACAGTTGCTCACAAAAACGGACGAAGTTAAGGATTCAAAAGGACAACTCTTTTGAAATCTTTTAATTATATCCTTTCTCTCTTTCAAGCTTGTTAATCTCCTTCACAGGAGAAAGCTTATATACAACATATGCGTAGTATGTTTTCCTCACACAAATCAAAATGCGTGGAAGGGGAGCAATACAAAGCTTTATATACAAGAAATGTCTTGTATGTATCCCTCACACAAAGCA
>CAZLNG010000033.1:0-34943 GCA_964560735.1 uncultured Methanosarcinales archaeon
ACAAAGCCAGAGGAAAAGGTTATTACAACCTGATCCATTTCCTTAATTCTGAAAACATACAGGTTCATGATCTGTACATGCACGACAGCCACGGGGATGGGCTGAAGGTTACAAAGTGCTCAAATATTCAGTTCTATAACAATACAATTTACAAGTTAGGACACGATGCTCTTTATGTTATTTATTCTTCAAATGTGGAAGCCTGGAATAATAATATAACGTGTAGAACAAATAGTGGGCTTAGAATATGGAATTCAAACCATGTCATATTCCATAATAATATTATAAACTCCGAAGGAGAAGGAGGGGCAGGGATTGAAATCCAGAAAGACGGCTCGTCTACTGTTATGAATGATATAGAAATCTGTAATAATCTCCTGAATGAAACCAATGCTGCAGGTATCTGGATCACAGGTTACGGATCTGAATACCCCAAAGATTCTGCAAAGGGAATACACATCCATCACAACAAATTTTATAAAACTGGTATCAATCAAGACGCTGATTGGGCCGGAGGCATAGTTCTCAATGGCTTTCAAGACACTTTGATAGAGAACAATAAATTTGATGGTTGTTACGGTGCAGCTATTGCTCATAAAGAAATTAAAGAAGAATTTTCAGCTCTCGGTTCAGGATATGTAACTGTTGTAAAAGACAACATAATAATGAATACCCAGTCCAGTTATGCAGCAGGAGAAGGTTATGCTATATTCAATGACTTAAAAAGTACCCACTCTTTTATTCTGAAAAACAACTGTCTTTCAAACAATATCGGCGGAAATTATGAGTACGCAAGCTCCACTTCAGATGTCGAGGCTGATCCTGAACTTGCGATGCAGTTACGTATAAACGAGTCTTCGGGAAAAGCTTCTCCTTGGAGTGAAGCAATGTCAGCAGGACCCCAGAGACCTTATCAGATTGAAGAGGAAAGTACCCCAACGGAGCCAGAAGAATACTCTGAGTCGGGCCTTAAAAGATTTATCTCAGAAATAATAAGCTCTATCAAAAGATTCTTTTTGGGCTTTTCAATTGATGTTGATAAAATCGAAAGCCTTAAAACGACTTTATCTCCGATTGTTTCGGACAATAGATTGAAAGATGAGTCGCCCAACAAGACACTCAGTGAAAGCGGGTATATCGATGTGGGTCAAAGGGTAGATGGTGGCACATACAGGGATCTTATACTCTTTAACCTTAATTCGCTCAATAAGACCGATCGAATTGAAAAAGCAACTCTTTCCCTGTTCTGGTATTATCCTGAAAATCAGATGAGATCTAAAGATACAGTGCTAGAAGTTTATAGACCTGTTAAATGGTGTGAAGAACACGTTACATGGGAAGAAAAGGAATCAGGGACCAGGTGGAATAATTCGGGAGGGGATTGGTATGATGGAAATGAGATTTTACAGGGCAACAATCCGTATGCTACTTTAACTATTAGCAGAGATCAAACTCCTGACAATCGCTACTATCAGCTTGACGTAACTGAACTTGTACAGGAATATGCCAGTGGGGAGCACGAGAATACAGGTTTTCTTATAAAAGCCCGTGAAGAAAACGAAAACTACATCGCATTCTATAGCTCTGAATGGAAAAATAAAAATCAGAGACCTACACTGACCATAGTGCATACCTGAGATTCCATGATTTCTCTTTTCATGAAAGTCCTGTCAGCTTGCAGATACTTCATTTCTCTAAAAAGAAATTTGAGTAAATAAAACTCCAAACCGGGAAAAACAGATTGAAATAGAAGGATCCGGGAAGTTAACTTTCCGGATCTTAACGAGCAAGTCCTACTCTTTCATTTCTTTTCTTCTCGACCTGCATATCAAAAAGCATTCCGAAGAGAAGCATTTGAAGTCCCGCACCAAGTACAAGGAAGCCTAGAAGTGGATAGTAGGAAGGGAGCGGATTTTGTAATAGCATCTGCAAAATACCCCACAATCCTAAAATTACACCTGCAGGGAGAGAAAGCATTCCAAGGAAGTAGAATAATACAAGGGGATGGAAGTCCAGGACTGTATATTTGATTCTTAACCTCCAGAGAAAGCCCCTGAAAATCATTGGCCCTACTTTGCGAATAAACTTTCCATACCTGATCTTCGATTTTTCTGTGCCGTAGCGTGCGGGCATTACGACATCCATTACTCTCATCCCAAAGGCGTTAAGCTTGATCAAAAGATCGTTACAATAACCATAATAAGGATAGACTGAATCTAAATCGATAACCTCTAGGGCTTGCCTGGAAATAGCTGTGTATCCGTTTTGCGGATCCATAACTTGCCAGTATCCACTTCCTATTTTCGTAATAAAACTGAGGAGAAGATTTCCAAAAGATCTCCATTTGCTCATTCCGGACATAAAATCGCTGGTTAGCAGTCTATTGCCCTTTGTATAATCAGCTCTTCCTTCAATTATAGGAAAAATCAACCTTGGAAGCTGGGTAGGATCCATCTGGTTGTCTCCTGCCATAACAGCGACTACATCCATCTCATCTTTTAGGGCAAGTTTATATCCGTCAATTATTGTTGCACCCACACCTTTGTTAATTTCATGGCGCATATATACAATTCGAGGATCTCCAAACTTCTTAACAATCTCACCTGTACGATCTGCACTACCATCATCGATTACATAGATCCTGTCAACGTACTCAGGCATCCCTCTGAGAGTTTCCCCTATAAGTAATTCTTCATTATATGCAGGCACAACAACTCCTATACGTGTGCTTTCAAGTTTCCTGAATACTGGATCCACATCGAAACTCAAGTAGTTTACCTTTAGTCTTTCGGTCTTTGCCGCAGAGAGTAGGGATTTCAAAGAAGGATGTTCTTTGTCTGAACTTATTTTATGTAACGAATCTGCAGTCACGGCAAGAAAACCAATTTTTTCCTTAAAGGCATTTTTCCCGTTCAGGAGCATTACTGTTTCCTGCTCAGATGAGACACGACAGGGCCAGGAGCCTACTGACATATCAAACCCCTGCCTTAGTGGTTCAAGAACATGGGACAGCAGATCTATATCCTGCATACATTCTGGATAGATGAGGACCACAAGTTCCGAATCTATAGATGCCCTGTAAAGAGTTTTAAGCAGGGCTTCCTCTCCACCTACCAGAGGAAATACTCTTGCTCCCCCCAGAGCGGCCACTTCCATAGTACGGTCAGTAGAACCCTGATCAAGAACGAGCACACGGTCAGCGTAGCTTGTTGCCAGTAAGACTTTGCTCCCTATAGAAGCCTCTTCATTCTGAGCTGGGATCAATACCGTAAACTCGTGCCTGAGTAACCTTTCGGGAAGTTGAGATGTGGAAGATACTATGTTAATAGGATCGGAAATCAGAGAATTAAGACTAAGTGTGAGGATTGAAGACAAACCCTATCCACCCCCTTATACATCCGCATATGCTATAACCCCTTTTATGTGTATAAATGCAAAATTATTAAAGGCTATCATACAAAAAATTATTAGACTAAGAAATATATAAAGTTAACACATAGGATTGATGTATGTAAAAAAATATTAATGATGAATAAAATAATTTTTTCCTCAGCAAAAAAGTTTTCTGTAGAATAAAAAGTTTAGTCTATTAATTATGACTTTTATAGACATTTATTTGAGAAAAAACAAAATTTCAATATAAATCCTGATAATAAGAGTAGTATCCTGATGATACCATTAGGAGCTGAAAAACACCAAATAATTAAAAATTAGGAAATAGAAAAGTTAGGATATAGGAAGACTAAGATACTAAGAAAAATGTTATGATGAAGCTAATATTTATATTCTAATAATTTTTATTCATTTACGTGAGAATCATTATAAAATATTAAAGTTACCAGGCTTCCACTCACTGGGGAAAAGGGTAGGGGTAATTTTTACTGTCATATTCCAAGGGTCTCATAGGACCCTAAAACTCATATTAGAAGGAACTTTTCAAGTACCTCCTTTAAATGTGACATACATTACTTTAAGTCAAAAACTGCTCCTCAATTTGGGCTACTTTAGCAGTATAAGAAAGTCTGGATTTTCCCAGGTCGAGAATTCATGAAATATAAGCTTCTAAGGAATAAATTAGAAGTTTGTGAATAGAGATATTTCTGATATGAATAGTTTTGTTAGTTCAATACTTAGAAGAAAAAGAGATATTAGTAAAAGTGAACCAAATATTTAATAAAGTTATAAGTTCAAAATGTACGTAAAATATTGAAAAATATATGCAAAGTATAAAAGTGTTGGAAATTAGAAGAGTTATTTACGAAAAAGAAAAGTAAACCTCTACTTTCAGACAGGTATGGAAGATAGGTCTCTTGCCCGTGTAATCCATAAAATGTTTTCGGGCATAAGAACGTTATCTTTATAAAATGAACCTCAATCAACTAGCAGAAGCATTTTGAGCTCAAGCATATCGAGGGATTATAGAGTATTAAATCTCTGGAGTTAACATTAAGGAGAGTAAAGCCTCCTTTAATATTATTCGTGAAATCCGTGAAGTATTGAGGGGGTACCTGAAGTAGTTATAAAGAATCCTGATGATGCGCTCATGAGCTCGTCTGGATAAAATATTATTTCAGGTCTGACTTGGTGGAAACTGACCTGGTAGAATGTAAAATATGGTCATTACGAAATTCTGAGGTATTTCGGGGGTATATTATTACAAAGATGAGAGCGGATTGGGATCTCAAGTACACTAGATCTGAAATAAGCAAAAATATTTTATTAAAGAGGACTTTTACCTATAAAAAACATTATACTGTGGGGTTATATGGAAACAGTAAGAAAGTATGCAGAGAAGTTTACAAATAATTTTGATGTAATTCTCGGCGTTATGGGATTCAACTTAGGGGTATGGATTATTTCCTTATATTACATATTTAATTTAAACCAGAAAGATATTGGAGTAACCATCCTATTGGCCTGTTTGATCTATATTATTTTCAGAAAGAAATTTAAATGTGAAGCCCCCCTAACTTCAGGAATAAGTAGACTAAAAAGTATCCTGAATATTTCATTTTATCTTATATTTCTCACATGCATATTTATATACAGTATGAATCTGTATTACAGGCCGATATCTTATTTTATTCTGATATGTGTTCTGGCAGGCATTATCGCCACTCAAATTCTTTATATTAGAGAAGGAGACAGAGTAACTTCCATACTACTCCAGATATTCCTGCTTTCTATCCTGATAAGAGCCGGAATTTTTTATAATTTCCCAAGTCTCATGGGATATGATGCTTATTTTCATGCCAATATGGCACGGATAATTTCCAACACAGGATTTGTTGCCCCTGTTGAGATAAGCAGTAAATATTTCTATTATCCGCTTGCTCACATCTTTATTTCAGTTACCCAGTTAATGGGCAAAACAGATATAAAAGACGCAATATTCTATTCTGTGGGATTTGCCAATATTTTTATTACAGCAGCCATTTACCTCATAGGAAAGAAACTTGAAGGTCCTCAAATGGGCCTTCTGGCAGCTTTATTACTTAACCTGAACAACCATAATATAGTTACAGGCATTGCAAACATAACTCCAGGTTCCCTGGTTATATGTTATTTTATATTTATGATATATGCAATCTTTAGCGAAAAGCAGGAACTAAAGTTTACAGGCCTTATTCTATTAACTACTATCTTAATGGTTTTGACCCACCAGTTGACTACTTTTGTAGTACTTCTCGCTGTGATTACAATTTATTCTGGCAAATACCTGCACAACAATTTGTACAAAGATTCTCCTTTTGGGACTAACGGTTTTAATTATATTCTTTTTTTTATAGTCAGTCTGCTGACATACTGGATGTTTACATACGTAACTTCGGAAACTTCTTTTTTTGAGATGGTTTTAGTTCCTCTCATGGAAGTTCTCAAGGCGGGAGCAGGTTACTCAAGTGATGAACTGATAGTGGGTTCTGTAACAAACCAGAATTCGCTAGATGTGCTCTTACTTCATATCAGCTATCTTTCTCTGCCTTTCTTTGCAATAGGAGGAGTATTAACCTGGTTTTCCCGTGAAGATGCCAGAAAACTCAACAAATTCTCAGTTGCTTTAGTCGTTTCTGTACTGTATAGTTTTGCTTATGGAATTCCTTTACTTGGAATGAGGAATTTCCTGACAAGTAGGTGGTTTCCTCTAATATCAGTATTTCTTGTGCTTGTGGCAGCCTCATATATGTTGAAGCTGACAAGTCTCTTTGCCTCAAAAAAAGTAAAAATCTCTGCAATCTTCACAATAATTCTGCTATTTTCGTTTGTCATGATTACAACTCCGGGCATCAATAAAGACAATCCACTTGTATCAAAGGATACAACCGTAAGAAATCAGTTTAAAGATATTGAGATTCAGGCCATTAAAACAATATCAGGAAAATACTCTAGAGACTTCCTGATGGACTCCCCTTATGATAGTTGCCTTTTTTACTGTAACCCAGGATACGATTACAGTAACGCAACATATTTTAATATTCAGCATATAGAGACAGGAGAAATCGATAAAGATTCGATAATAATATTAAGAAAATCAACTCTTAAAGAACCAATCTCCATTAACGATCCTAACCGTTATGGAGTGAATTTTATTAAGCCACTACCAGAAGAGTTCTTCAGGAAGTTTGAAGCATCGAACTATTCACTGGTATACAATAACAAAGAGATATTCGCCTACGTAGAAAAAGGAATACCAGTCGTAGAATAAAGAATCCGGTGAAAAACGCCCCCTACATCAGGATTAGATTTCAAAGTTGGAAACAATATGTCAAACTTCGTTGCCAATGTATTAAAGCTCGTATCCGGAAGTGTCGCTTCACAGATTCTGAGCATACTCCTTGTACCTATAATCACCAGAATTTACAGTCCACATGATTTCGGAATTTTTCAAATTTTTCTCGCGGTATCAGGTATACTGGTAATATTTTCAACTTTTTCCTATCAGTTCGCTATTATGTTACCAAAAGCAGAAGAGGATTCTGCAAATGTTGCTTCCCTGAGTTTGGTATTGCTGACTTTCGTATCTTTACTTACAGCCATTATAGTACCATTCATCCCTCAAGAAGTAGAATCCATTTTCAATGCACCGGGACTTTCGAAATACCTGGTTTACCTTGCACCAGTAACTTTTCTTAACGGGTTGTTTTTCGTGCAGAACTACTGGCTTTCAAGGAGAGTTCGTTATGGAGTTATCGCAGGGTCCCGAGTTTCAAATACTCTTTCAACAAAAATCTTTCAGTTGCTTATCCCCATATGGAGTGTATCTCCCTTCGGTCTGATTGCCGGATATGTTGGTGGATATGGGATTGCAGACCTCATTATGCTCAAAGGAGTAAAAAAAGATATAGAAGTCTTTAAAAAAGTATCAATCACAAAAATGAAAGAAGTGGCTGTCAGGTATAAAAGCTTCCCTTTATTCAGTTCTTGGTCTACACTCGCAAACACAATTTCACCACAGGTTCCTACCTTTTTACTTTCATACTTTTACGGGACAAGCGTTGTCGGGTATTTTGGACTTGCCAATCAGGTGGTAAATATGCCCATGGGAATTGTCGGCGCCGCCATAGGACAGGTATTTTTTCAGCAAATCAGTAAGGTAAAAAATGGGAATGAAAAGGGAGATTTGAAAGTTATAGTTGGAGAAGTATATAAAAAATTAATTTCAACAGGAATATTTCCCATGCTTCTGCTCCTAATCCTGGGAGAAGAAATATTTACGTTTGCCTTTGGAAAAAGCTGGGCTGTATCAGGTACTTATGTAAGGATCCTTATACCATGGATATTCCTTGTATACCTGTCCTCACCTATTTCAACTCTTTATAGCGTGTTCGAGAAACAGGGAGTGTGGCTTACCTTCAGTATAATATTATTAATCTCAAGAGTTGCAGCACTGGCAATAGGTGGAATTTATGGGGGAAGTCCAGAGTTTACCCTTAGTCTTTTTAGTTTTACAGGAGTTATCTTCTGGCTTTGGAACAATGCTTATCTGCTGAACCTTGCAGGAATTAATAAGACGGATAGTGCAAAAATACTTATTAGGTACACAGTAATTGGCCTTGTTGTTTGTATCCCTCTAGTTATACTGGATATGCTATCTGTAAACTTTTATATAATTCTCCTCGCAGTAGGAATTCTAACTCCTGTTTACTACGGTATAGTCCTTCGTGAAGATCCGGCATTCCAGAAAATAGTCTCTACTTTCCTTGTGAAAGTAAGGCACAAAGCCTGAAAATAAATCTAATGTTCTTAAATGAGCTTTTGCAGAAAATTGATTCTCTTCAGGTTGCAAACATGTGCAGAATAAAAAACAGGATCTTGTTTACAGACAAAATAGATCTATAAGATAAAGTGGATCTCGGGAAAATCCCGAGTAACTATTTTAAAGAATCTGTGGGCCTCCATTAATAGCTTTCTTCATGCGTAATCTGGTATAAAGTTTTCATAAGGGAATATTTTTTACTATGTAAAGTTGCAGTGTAGTAAGGTACAAGTTCTGGAGAGAAACCCATAATAAAATCCGCAAACCGGGAAATGTTTGCTGCCATAACATTCATATAATCGAAATTTCTGGATTTAAGATCAAGAAACTCGTTATAATATAGCAGGGCATTAGGGCCCATCCTACCAAAGGCAGGGTTCAGAGCTGAGGACCAGGTAACTGCACATTTCTTACCAAAGAGATTTAGATGGGCTGCAATTGCTTCTCCTTCAGGAGTTTCGGAGACAAACATATAACCAACATCTTTCTCCTGGATCAACTTAAAAACTCGTTCAAAAAATTCCTTTGGGACAGGAAGCTCTAAGTTTTGCTTCTCGTAGACCAAGGAAAGCAGATGATAATAGGTTTCAGGATCGTTTGATATTCTCGTTTTGAGTCCTGCCTCTTCTGCTGCTTTAAGTTCCCTTCGGATCTTCCTTGAGAGGTTATCGTCTACGTTTTCTTTTAGATTCAGATGATGGGTATAGCGCACACTGGAGTCCCATCCATTCCAGGTAAAAGGTCTGATGTCTTCAATTCCTGGAGAAAACGTCAGGTGAATACTATCAAATCCCTGCTTACAGAGAAACTCTCTGAGGGCGTTGAAGACTTCATGGGTTTCCTGAACTTTTTTACTTGCTTTGGGGCTAGCACCCTCTTTTATAAGAGGTCCGCAGTAATCAGTCATATTACAGTTAGAAGATGCAACTTTCATAATCCCTTTTATATTTTTAATGAAAATTGGGCATCCCCCCACAAGTTCACCTTTTCGGAAACAACCATAGATCTTGAGATCTCGCGAAAGAACGTCCCTACAAATTTCCAGCCAGCCACTTGTGTGAAAAAGTGTACCCGGCTGAGCTTTTTCTACAAGCAGATCCCATTCTTTATATTCAGATGGTAATAATTCTCTAACTTCAATTTCGTCCATTTTAAGCCCCTTGGATAGATTATCATTTATGCTTTTGAATCATATAAAAATATAAAACTGATAAGGGGGTCTCACCCCTGAAGTCCGGCTTTACAGACTCTGTCAACTTGTTTCGCAACACTATGCCAGCTGTAATTTTCAGTAACATAACTTAAACCTTTTGAACCCATTTTCTCTCTCAAGTCTGGATTCTCAAGCAACTTTAAAACAGCTCCTGAAAGTGCGTCCGGGTTTTCCGGAAGGACGGGAATTCCTCCTTCAGAAGCTCCAAGTACATCTGAAACTCCACTGATATTACTTGCAACGACTGGCTTTCCACAAGCCATATACTCGTATAATTTTAACGGAGATAAGCCGATTTTTGCATTTCTGGCAAATATAAAGGGAGCGACACAGACGTCACTTGCGTTAATATAGCGAGGTACTCGTTCGTATGCAACAACCCCTGTAAAAATGAACTGATCTTCAACTCCAAACTCTCTGGAGAGATTGGTGAGCTCATCTTTCATTATTCCATCCCCGACAATCAGAAAACGGCATTCTGGCAATTGGGAGAGTATGGATGGAGCTGCCTTTACAAGATACTCAATTCCCTGCCAGGGAGCTAGATTTCCTACAAAGCATATATGTGGAATTCCGGGGGTAAGACCAAGTTCTTTTCTGCAGGCTTCCTGTTCGAGTGGTTTGAAAAGGGATGTATTTGCCCCATTGGAAACAACAATTATTTTTTCCCCTGGAATGTTATAAAAATTCTGCAAACTTGACTTTATTCCTGGAGTTACAGCAATTATTCTGTCCGAAAAACTCAGAGCTTTCTTGAGGACAAACAGTTTTAATTTTGCCTGCGTAGAGAAGTAACTTTTTGAGAATGAGAACCCATTACTTTTTCCCTTTTGACAGGATTTATTTTCTTTGCACTTTTTCATCTCAAGACTTTTTTCATCCTCGGGAATTCCATTTAATTCATAAACCATTTTTTTGCATCTGCTTTTAAAGAAAATTCCCATAAGGAAGCCAAAGTTAGGGTTTCGAGTATACAGTACATCAAAGGTTTCTGAGTTCATGAGATTTATAAGACTCCTGAAATAGTTGACAGTAAGAGTAAACAGGCTTCCAGGAGAAACATAATGGCGATGGATATTAGCAATGTTTGAAAGAGAAGCTCTATCAGTGGTAAATACGTGAATCTCATTATTAAGTTGGGCCAGATTGCTCACAAGCTCGTATCTGTGAATAAGCGAACCGTCAGCTAAAGAAAGTGGCCATACTATATCCAGAAAAAGTAACTTCAAAACATCACCCTCGCAGTACCTTTTTTCTCAGAATGCTTAATAACATTCAATGCTCTTTCTTTTGTGCATTTCCTGAATTCCGGCCAAAAGTTCCTGTAATTCTGGAATATATTCCTGAAAGACCCTGAATCCTGTAATAAGTTCTTATTTCAGGGTCGGATATCTTTTTCTCCCTTCTGATGGCAGAACCAAAATACCCACAGCAATATGCAGCGCCTGTATAGAAAGGGGGTTTAACAGTGCGGTAAAGAATGTTTCCCAGCGCTACCAGAGGATTTTTTCCAAGATAATATGCCATCCATCCGTTTTTGACATATCCATGCCAGAGCCCATTAGCTGCGCTTGTCTGCCGTTTCTGGATCTGGATAGCATCTGGATATTGCATGAGTTTCCAACCTCTAAGGAGAGCTTTTATATTGGAAATAGAATCCGGAGATGGCTCCACCTGATACCCTCCTGTTGCGATGAAGCATTCTTTCTTCCACAGTCTTCCGGTGCCACGGGGTAGGTTTTTATCCGTCATTTCCCTGGAGAGTTTCCCGCCAATATCGTAATAAACTCCTCCGCTTGCAATTCCTAGCGATCCATCCTTTCCAAACTCAGCCAAAAGTTTCCCAAAATAGTTTTCTTCCAGAACCGTATCGGCATCAAGAAGGCCTATATAGTCAAATTCTATATTATTTTGCCCACAATACTCAAGAGCGTGATCAAAGCCCTGTTTACATACATAACTATAATGAAAGGTAATGTCTCTTGGTCTTGGAGGCAACCTTATGCTCTGAATCCATGAATTAGAGTTTTTAAGATTTTCGATAACTAGTGGAGTCTTATCCGTACTTCCATCATCGACTATTATCCATAGAGCAGGTTTTATCTTTTGTGCTGTTACTGACCTTGAAACATCAGGCAGATTTTCTTCTTCATTCCTTGCAGGCGTAATCAGCAGGTATTTTCCTTTTAATTCAGGATCTATTCTCCCACCACCTGTAAATTTCTTCCCCGCTTGTTATCCAGGCTCCCCTCCTGGAACAGTATTGCAGGATTTTTTCGTATAACTTCACCCAATCCCTTCGGAAACTGCAACCAAATACAAAGTTGTGCCACAGCAGGGTGATGACACCGTTAAAACTTTCTGTTGTGTCTATCAGATTTTTTGTGTACTCCCAGGCTTCTTCAAAGGATTTGGAAGTTGCAAAAAGAGCAACATCCATAATAATAAGTGGAATTTCGAGGATCTCTATCTCACGATCTTCTTTCAGATTATATGGTCTGAATGGGTGACACATCCCATTTCTGAAACCGACCGACCTGCTGTGTCCGAAAGTGGAATCATATTTGAATCCGGAATTTGCAAGTATTTCCCAGGAGTCGGGGGTTTTGAATCTCAGGTAATGATTTCGAAAACCCAGGATTTTTTTTCCCAGAACGGTTTCAAGTCTCTTTTTTTCATTTTTTATTGCTTCTGTACTATCATAAGAATAATAACCTCCATGAAGTCCAACTTCCCACCCTCTATCATAAATTTCTCCCAGAATATCTTCAATATCTTCTACATTGTACCTGAATCTCAGGGGATCGGTTTCTGTAGCTATAAAGTAAAAAGAGGATTTTCCTCCATAGTTAGCCTCGAGATCCATGATTTGTGAAAGATTAATGTAAGGGGAGCGTTTTTTTTCCCCAAAGTTCCAGAATAAATGAGCCGCAGAACCCCGGAAATCCAAATTTTTCAGGCAATGGGCTGAGGAAAGTAAGCTGTGGGAAAGAGGCGGATAAATATCATCCACATCATGTGTCAGACAAACGGCAAAAGTTTTGTTTTCAGGAAATTCTACCTTCATCCCACGTTCTATAAGATATTTTGAAACCGCAGGCTCAAGAGCGCTTTTGACATCGCTTTCAGAACAAAGAAAACGTCCGTGCTTATCCAGCTCTTCAGGTGAATATTCTTCTTTTCGGGTGAAAATATCCCAGACTTCCTGGTTTTGCTTCAACAGCTCATGCATAACTCTCATCCGAAACCAAAGGTAAAGAAACTCCGGATTTCTTTTTTGGAACGCTTTCTATAAGCTTAACCATGAAGTCAGTTACATCGATCTTGTCCTTGAGAAGTGCAGATCTTTTCAAACCCCAGGTTTTCTTAAGTTCTGGATCTTTTAGAAGTTCTATGGCTTTGGTGAGGGCAGCTTCTGAATCGCTGTAGTTAAAGAGTAAATTGTATTTATCTTCGAGTTCAGAGAAATTCCCCATAGTTCCCGCAAGACTGGATATATAGATTGCAGGAGTTCCCAGAAGCGAACTTTCAACAGCCATAGTCGCCCCTTCTCCAACATACAGGCTGGCGTAGTTAAGTACATGATGAATCTTTTCAGGAGGAATCCGAATTCTATATTTTTCAAATTTTTCTTCAAGAGGGCCTTCAGAAGTAATAAACACTTTTCCAAACTTTTCAAGTTCCTGAACTAGTGCCAGTTTATTTTCGATTCCATGCTGTCCCACATCATGGTGTGCCCCCCATGAGACGAAGCGCAGGATTACAAAATGTTCTCCAACTTTTACTCCAAGCTCTTTAAGAACCTCAGGGCGTGGAATGAAATAAGATGGATGAAGGTAAGCAAGTTCATGATATCCACTATACCTTATTTGCTTTTTTCCTTCATCTTTTAGATAGCATGACGGAGTGCAAATTATATTGCAGAAAGGATAGGTTATTTTCTGAGCTATCACTGCATGTTCGGTGTCATTAAATATGATGGATTTTTTCCGAAGCATCCAGGCTATTTGAGCTGCAGTTGGAGAAAGGATACCCATTAGAACGTCAGGGTCAAACTGTTTAGCGATTTTAAAAAGTTTATACTCCCTTATAAACCACTCTTCAAACAAATGAATTTTCCCTGATTTCACTTTACTTAAAACTGTATGTGGGATTTTGTAGGCATTGAGCAGCTCTACAACCACATCCTTGTCCCGCGAAACCACCATTACTTTGTGCCCTTTTTTCTCAAGATTCCAGATCGTGTTTTTAAAAAAGTGAACATGGGCGGGATGCCCGATATCAACAAGGACTCTCATTATACTCACTCCCCAATTAATTTCTACTATAATCACAATACTTCAAGAGAGATAAACAGTCTAGCTGGATGAAAAGATCCTCCCAACCAAAAGTTAAAGACAAGTCTTAAAAGCTGAATGAAAGCGTATGAAAGAAGGTAATTATTAATAGGCAGGAAACTTTTCTTCTCTAATTCATATAAGTGTATACCGCCGACTCCTGGTTCTCTCTCAATATTGGTTCTGAACCTTTACCATCAAGAAACCTTTTTCATCCCCCTTTTCTTACAACAGATAGCAACAATTCTGATTATGCGGCTAGAGCTGCCCCCTCGATAGTAGTGTTCTTTTGAAGCTTAACTTTACTTCAATAATATCTCTAACAAATTCAATTATAATAAGAAGATACCTGCTCCACATATATAATCTTATTGGGACAAAATTTCTGAACTAAGTCAACTAAAATTTTTCACACTAGATTTTAATAGCTATTAAAATGTCCTAATCAAAAAAATATCTCATAATTTGCCTTTTTTAAATTTACCTAAAAACTCAAAAATAAAGAAAAAAAGAAATGCGTGGAGTGTAAAAAATTAATTTATGTTATATGGTCAATTGTGAGATAATTATCCCGAATCCCACGACAAAGAAGCTAGCAATAAAACATATCAGCAGAGGGTAAATTCCCATGTCCATGGAGTCTATTGAAAGATAGTCGTTTCTGGAGGAAACCAGAATCATCTCTTTCATTCCGATAAGAGCTATGAGCCCCATGACAGCAATCTGATAATATACAGGGACTCCAAAATCCGTGTATAAAAAACATATTCCAGAACCAGGGAAAGAACTTCCCGCCGCAAATCCTTCAGTACCTATAAAAAACATTGGAAGCATTACAAATCCCCCAGAATTTCATAAAGGAATCGTCAGAAGATGTATTAAATTCTAACTGTATAGATTATAAACAGTTAAACTATATAAATATATGAATTGAGATTGATGAATTGACTATAGAAGTCAAAAGAGTAACAACTCCTTATATGAAGACTTAGGAAATTTGAAGATTTAGAACGGTAGTCTATCAAAAAATAAATATGATTTGGAATTGATTACTCTGCAAATCCAAGAAAGAGGTCCATCTATGAAAGTTTCTGTAATAGGTTCAGGGTATGTGGGTTCAGTCAGTGCTGCATGTTTTGCAGAGTTAGGACATGAAGTAGTTTGTGTAGATATCGATAGGAAAAAAACGGAGCAAATAAATGCAGGTATCCCTCCTATATATGAAGAAGGGCTTGGGGAGCTTTTGCTAAAGCATGCTGGAAGGAAGCTTATTGCAACTACTGATTATGAATTTGCAATCCGGGAAACAGATATTTCTTTTATTTGTGTGGGCACTCCCTCGGCAGAAGACGGAAGTATAAACCTTTCAATAGTCCGTGCAGCAGCAACAAGTATTGGAGCAGCCCTGGCAAATAAGGAAAGATACCATGTAGTAGTTGTAAAAAGTACAGTTGTACCTGAAACAACAGAAAAGTTTGTACTTCCTATCCTTGAAGAAGTGTCAGGGAAAAAAGCTGGAAAGGATTTTGGAGTTGCAATGAACCCTGAATTCCTGAGGGAAGGAAAGGCAATCTACGATTTTATGCATCCTGACAAGATAGTTGTAGGAGCAATAGACAGAAGATCAGGAGATATTGTTTCAGAACTTTACCGACCCTTTGAATGTGAAATCACCCGCACTAATCCTTCAACAGCGGAAATGATCAAATATGCAAACAATTCTCTGCTTGCAACTAAAATCTCTTTTGCGAATGAACTAGGAAATATCTGCAAAAAACTGGGAATAGATACCTACGAGGTCATGGAAGCGGTAGGTAAGGATTTCAGGATATCACCAAGATTTTTGAATTCGGGAGCAGGTTTTGGAGGCTCCTGTTTTCCAAAAGACGTAAAGGCCCTTATAGGGAAGGCAAAATCAATAGGGTACTCTCCCGTACTTCTGGAGTCGGTAATCGCCGTGAACGAAAAACAACCACTAATGATGGTCGAAATTCTCCAGAGGAAAATTGGAGACGTTGAAGGCAAAAAGATTGCAGTTCTAGGTCTTGCCTTTAAAAATGAGACTGATGATATAAGAGAATCCAGAGCCATACCTGTTATTGCTGAACTCTTGAGACTTGGAGCAAAGGTTTCAGCTTATGACCCTATGGCAATCGAAAATATGAAACGAGTTTTTCCAACAATCGAATATTATAAGAAAGCTGAGGATGCACTTAAAGATAGTGATGCCTGCCTTGTAATGACAGAATGGGATGAGTTCAGGAATCTTGATTCAGAGTTTGAAAAGATGAAGAAAAAGATAGTAATTGATGGAAGGCGGGTAATTAAAGCTAAAAATATAGATTATGAGGGTCTCTGCTGGTAAAAGCCGGCAGAAGTATTTCCCTCCTTTTCTATTCGTATCCTCTATTGATTATTCTGATTTCTGAATCTTTTTTATCTTTACTCTATTATTTACCCGTGAATAATCTAGTTGCCTTTATTCTTTAACTTACACTTAATCTCTCATTTATCCTTCTTCTTTCTTTTCTGCGGTTACGATCTCTTTTAAGTATTCAAATACATCCTCCTTCAGACTTTCATTTTTAAGTGAGAATTCTACTATTGCCTTTATATATCCTAGCCTGTCCCCAGTATCGAATCTTTTTCCTTTGAACCTGCAGGCATAGATCATTTGAGATTTGTTAAGGAGCCGAATCCCATCCGTAAGCTGAATTTCACTTCCTACTCCTTTCCCCGCATCCTTTATACAGTCAAAGATTTCAGGAGTGAAAACATACCGGCCAATTGCCCCTATATTAGAAGGAGCTTCTTCAGGGGAAGGTTTTTCGACGATATCTTCAAGTACGTAAAGAGAATCATCAATAGGCTTCCCTTTTATAATCCCATAACTGCTTAATTTTTCGTAAGGGACCTCTTCTACTGCGAGAGTTGATCTTCCATATTTTTCGAAATTTTCAATTAGCTGGGCGGTACAGGGTTTGTCATTTACAATGATGTCGTCTCCGAGAAGCACAGCAAAAGGCTCATCTCCAATATGGTTCTCTGCCCTCAGGACTGCGTCCCCGAGTCCATTTGGCTCTTTCTGTCGGATGTAATGGATATCCACAAGGGAAGAAATATCCCTTACCAGTTTGAGCATTTCTGTCTGGTTTTTCTTTGCAAGATGCATCTCCAGCTCGGGAGAGTCATCGAAATAGTCCTCAATGGCTCTTTTGCCTCTCCCTGTAATTATGATTATATCTTCGATTCCTGAGGCAATAGCCTCCTCCACAACATACTGGATCACGGGCGTATCAATTATAGGAAGCATTTCCTTTGGCATAGACTTGGTAGCAGGAAGGAATCGAGTCCCAAGACCTGCTGCCGGAATTAGTGCTTTTTTGACGGTCAAAGTAAACTCTCCGATAAAAAGACAATTCTGTAAAAAGTCACTTTTTAAAGATGATTTGAAGTATTTTTGACCCACGATATCTTTAACATTTCCCTCGATATTTTTCAAGTTTCATCTTGGAATGAACTAAAAATCATCTTCTTATTATAATGGGACAGTGCAAAATATTAATAGGTGAAGACAGATTATTTAAGGATTTTCCATGCCTTCGAAAAGTAACATACTGGTAACAGGCGGATCAGGTTTTATCGGAAGCCACATGGTAGACCGCCTGATGAAAGAAGGAAACAGAGTCACTGTTTTCGATAATCTGAGTTCCGGCAAGGTAGAATTTATTGAGCAGCATCTTAAAAGTCCTGATTTTTCCCTTATAAAGGGGGATCTTCTCAACCCAGAAGCAATCGAGGAAGCCTGTAAAAATGTTGACTGCGTCTTTCATGTAGCTGCAAATCCCGATGTCAAACTGGGAGCTTCAGATACTAAAGTTCATTTTGATCAGAATATTCTGGCAACCTATAATCTTCTGGAAGCCATGAGGAAAAATAACGTCAAAAAGATCATTTTTACCTCAACTTCTACAGTTTATGGAGAGGCATCGATTATACCCACCCCTGAAGATTATGGTCCTCTTATCCCTATCTCTCTGTATGGAGCTTCCAAACTGGCCTGTGAAGCTCTCATTACTTCATACTCCCATACCTTTGATATACAGGCGTGGATCTTCCGTTTTGCAAACATTGTGGGTTCTCGTGGTACCCATGGAATTACTGTTGATTTTATAAACAAACTTAGAGATACCTCTACCCAACTGGAAATTCTTGGTGATGGTAGGCAGGAAAAGTCCTATCTTCATGTATCTGAATGCGTCGATGCGATATTGTTTGCAATAGAGAAAAGCAGAGGGGAAGTAAACATTTTCAATATTGGCTCAGAGGATACTATCAGTGCAACCGGCATAGGAAAAATTGTTGTAGAAGAGATGGAGCTTTCTGATGTAAGGTTTATTTACACAGGAGGAAGCAGGGGATGGAAAGGTGATGTGCCCAGAATGAGGCTAAATATCGAAAAACTTAAAGCCTTAGGGTGGAATCCAGTATATTCATCGGAGAGAAGTGTGAGGGAAACAGCCAGAGCATTACTTGCGAAAGATTAATGAGATTTTAAGAGCCACTATTTACAGAATTTCTCCCATATAGCTCCATTTACAAAAATGTGACTCTGGAACTAAGAGATCTGCGTCTCCCCTGTGTTTTAAATGTTAGAGATTCTTGAGCAATGTAGCTGAAGTTACTGTCCACTTCAGGAATTGTTTAATATTTCTGTCGCTCTTGCAAGCAGTTTTTCCGAACCTCTATCATTTATTTTTTTAGCTGGAATTCCTGCAATTCCTATATTCGGTTCTGTAAATGATCTGTTTACGACTGAGTTAGCTCCTATGGCTATTCCATCTGCAATTTCTATATCTCCAAAGATTTTTGCCCCTGGTCCAATGTAAACATTATCTCCTATTTTTGGAGTCACATCTCCATATCCTGCTTTAGTTCCGATGACTGTACATACATGTATTCTGCAATTCGAGCCGACTCTTGCACTTCCGTTTACAACAATTGTACCCGGATGACTTATGGATAATCCTGGACCAAATACATTGGGTTTGATATGAAAACCGAGGAATATGCTTAACAGGTGAAATTTTAAATATAGATAATAATAGTAGGGACGGTAAAAAATGGAATTTTTGCAATTCTTATAGTACTCAACTTTTCTTAATAACCTTTGAAACACCCATACTTCGTCAAAAAATAATGTCGGCTTTTTCCTTTTTTTGCCTAAAGCTATTCTATCTGCTTCTAAATAATACTTATAATCTTTTTTTGACTTTATCATAGAATATTCCCAAGTTATAGAATTTTAATCCTTAAGTCGGTATTCAAGTTCCTTTAAGTATATATTTAACTTAATACGCGAGTTATATTGACTAACTCTTTTTAGGAGAAGTATTTGTTTGTTTTGATAATACTCAGGGTTTTTATAATATTTTCTGTTAACAAAGTGATCTTTTAAGGGGTCCTGTATTTTTAATATTATTATCCTCAAGCAATGAGGCTGGATGGGGTGATCCATTTTTAGTCAATTAGATTAACCTGATGTACAATATTGGAATCTCTAGAAATAAAATAGGTAATAACACGGTATTTTTCTAATCCTATCTTTTTTGTAAAAGTAGATTATCGTGAATTATACTGATCATAATTAAAGCCTTGGAGGTGTGTACTTTTTTACTATGGAAAGCTCATATTTGCTGAACCCTCCAACTATGAACATCATAAAAACATAGACAAAAGCTCCAATTGCTGTTACTCCAAAAAGTTCATAAACATTTGAAATATAGAAGCGGGAAACGAATAGATACATTGCAAGTGAGGAAAAAATACTTTTTGCAATATCATAAAAGTAAAAATCGAACACAAAGTGCTTCATGGATATACGAATACAAAGTATAATCATTAGAAGATAAGCAATAAGTGTTGACAGTGCCGCTCCTATAATACCAATCGAAGGTATGAGCAGGAGGTTAAGCATTACATTCGAAGCTGCAGCAATAATATTGATGTAGGTTGCGAATTTTGTTTCCTTCACAAGAAACAGTATATTGATCAAAATTTGAAAGATTCCTGCTAAAAGACCGGCAAATGCAATAATTGGAATTACAAGCCATCCTGAAAGAAAATCTTGAGTCGTAAAAATTCCTAGTAGAGGTTTTGCAAGAGCAGAAAGCCCAAAAACTGCAGGAATGGTAATAAGGAGGAAATATCTCAAAGAATGTGACATGTAGGTTCTTACCTGGTCAATTTTGTTTTCATCGAATAATTTTGATAATTCAGGAAGGAGGATAAGTTGAAGAGGGCTTACAAAAAGCTGAATAAGATTTCCGATTGAATATGCTGCAGAATATACACCCACACTTCCAAGTCCAAGAAAGTAAGTAACCAGATATCTATCACTTGATTCTGTAATCCATCTCACAAGAGAAGTCGGAGTTAAAGGAAGGGAAAATTGCAGATACTCCTTTATATGGGTAAATCTGGGGAGGGTAAGTCCAATTTGTGATATAATACCTACAAGGGATATTAAAAAGATAAAGATCTGCACTATTAAAGTCGCAACTATCACGCCAAGAAGTCCGTAACCTATTTTAAGAAGAATGAGAATAAAAAATAACTTTCCAAATGTTTCAAAAAGTGTAAGGTAAGAGTATTTTTTGATTTGTCTGAATACTCTGAAATAGAAAAGAGATATAGACTCTAATGCATTTAAGATAATTAAGAAGGAACCTGCCTGGATAAAATAAGTTGCTTCTGGATCCTTAAAACCGACAATTGCAAGAGGTTCTGCAAATGTGTACAGCAATAAACAAGCCAGTGAGCTGGAGATGGTCACAAAAAAAAGAATGGAGTAGACTGCCTCTTTTATTACTTTATTCTCGGTCTCAGAGGATAAAAACCTGACAAAGCCCATGGAAAGGCCCATAAGTGCTAGAGAGGATATGAGAGATACCGTAATATTGATCTGCGCCCAGATCCCGTAATCATATGTTCCAAGGGTTTTTGTAATAATAGGTAGTAGAAAAAAAGTACCCAAGCTTGTAAGTACCTGAACTGTCCCAATAAAACCAACGTCCCTTGCAAACTTTTGATATGACAACATATCACCTTAAAAATAATCCTGTTTTTAATGACTCTTTATTGAAGCTGTGAAATATAATTTCACGAAATCTTCTCATGCAATCTGATTCAACTGTTATCAAAACCTGGTATTTGAATCCTTTTGAACGTTGATTTTTCTTCTCGGGTTTCCATCTCTCCTTAGTTTTGATCTCTCTTTAAAGTCTACTAATCATTGAAGCTAATGATTTTTATATACTGTCACTGCTAACCCTGAGTCGGGAAGTTCAGAAAGGCTAACTCATTCAGTGTTAACTTTAAGTTTATTTCAATATTGATCTTTTCAGTAAAAACTAGGCTCTAACTCATTCCACTAAGAGATTTCTACAAAAGATAAAAGCCTTTGTGTGTAGATAAATTTTTAATAGAGTTTGTCACGTAAATAAATCCAATCTCTTAAAAGAATAAAAAGGTCTATTAAGGAAAATAGGATACAAATAAGTCAAAAACTTCAGATCAGTAAGATATAATTACAATACTCGGAGTGGATAATTAAAAGAAATCTGCAACATCTTTTGGCGTTTAAATTAAAATCTATCTTGCTAGAGGAATGTTTTTATTAAAATAACTGAAGTTGAGCCCCAAAGAGAGAAATGAATAATATAAATTCAAAAGAAGCCTCCTTCTAAGAAAACTCTTATGAATCAGATTATTCTTAATAAATGGGAGATTTTCCAAAATCCGGTGTATAGACCCTTATAATGAAGTCTTAAATCAGTCCGGAATTCTGGAAACCTCATTTAATGAATCCCGAATTATCTGTAAGCTAGCTTCAATTTTGGTGCCAGATTAGCACTCCCACAATCTAAACTGTAGAACGCAATGTAATTGTTTTTTTCATTGCGTGCTTTTATCAGGAAACCAGTATTCTGATGCTTGCCACTGACGTATTCTCTTACAAGATCAGTTACGTTAAGCTCATAATAACGGTTGTTTGCTAAGGCACTGGATTTAAAAGTTAATGTGGCATATGGAGTATTTCCCTGTAATGCACCGTTTTTGTCGTACCAATCACTTCCTGGATTATTCCAGACGATACCATTATCTTTGTTGTTCCAGCTCACATAACTTGGATTCCATGAAGAAGCAGGTCTGTAAACCTCAATAACAGTATCATTAAGTCGGGAGATATTTGGATAATACCAGTAGAGAGAAAAGGTTGCATTGCTCACCTCTGCTGCGTCTGTATATTTGCTGAGGTCAAATAATATAAGATTCCTGTACCTGCTACTACCCAGTCCTCCTATATCGAGAAACACTTTACTCGAAAAGATGGTTCCTGGAGATGATTCGCGAATGAGGTTATCTTTTGCGCCGGTAAGAGTTACGTTTACAACTGGATTTACTGCTACTTTTTTCGTGACATTCAGGTTTAGAATCCGGCTCGAATCCCCATACTCTGAACTATAGAAAGCAATATAATTATTGTTTTCATTGCGCGCTTTTATCAGGAAACCTGTGTTTGGATATTTTCCACTTACGTAGTCTCTTACAAGGTCAGTTACATTCAGCTTACAGTAAGTGTTGTTTGGCAAATTGTTTGCTTCCAGGGTTAGTGTAGCATACGGAGTACTTCCCTGCAACACACCATTTTTATCATACCAGTCTCCCCCTGGTTTATTCCACGCAGTATACTTATTTTTATTATTCCAGCTTACATAATTGGGGTCCCAGGAAGAAGCAGGCCTGTATATCTCAATAACAGTATCATTTGTCCTTGAACTGGAAGGATAATACCAGTAGAAGGAAATGGTTGAACTGCTGATATCATCAGCACTGACATGCTCACTTAAATTGAACCATACAATGTCCCTGTATCTGCCAACCCCACTCATTCCACCCACATCGAGAAATGATGTCTCTGAAAAGACATTTTCCGGGGAAATTTCACGCAGGCGATTGTCGTACATTTCGCCAGAAAGATTCATGAGATTGTTATTTTCGATTACACTTATATTTGCGGTTTCAGAATCATTAAAAGTACCATCACTTACCTTGAATGTTATTTTGTAATTTCCTTTCTGGTCCGCAGATGGAGTCCAGTTGAAGAACCCCAATTCATTATTCAAAATTGCTCCTGCAGGAAGGTCTGAGGCAGAGTAAGTGAGGCTATCTCCCTCAGCGTCAGAGGCATTTACAGTAAAGTTCAGATTTTCTCCGATCTGAACTGTGGAATCTGGAATCAATTCGATAACTGGGGCCATTTTTATGCTTTTAGATTTTGACGCGTAAATTGTGTTTCCATATCTCCCAATGTTAATCCTGTTTCCATTGTTTTCAGGTTCCTTTGAATAATCAGAAGATGGGCATCCAGCGTCAATGCAGGGTGAACTTACACTGTCTTTGATCCATGTTTTTCCATTCCAGCGGCCTGCTACCGACTTGAGATGATAATCATGGTTTTTCTGATCTACAAAAAGAGGGTCTACATAAATATCGGTTTTTGATGTACAGTTTTTATAGTTGCCTCCTGAGTTACTGTAAAGACAGTTATTTTCCAGTAAAAATTTGTGTGTCTCTGGAAGATTATTGATTATTGCATATCCTGTGCCACTTGGATCTTTTATGCGCTTCTGAGTATTTGTGATTATATTGTTGCGAATAATGGTCGTATATTTTCCCCTCGGCGAGTAGTCTGAGGAATACCCAGTCATATACATGTGGACAACGGCAGCATGGTATGCTCCGTCAAAAACATTGTTTTCAATAGTAGTATTGTTAAAGCCACCTGCTAGAATGGCACCTGTCCAGGTGATTCCGGTATTAGTGCCTGTGTTGTAGAAGATGTTATTGTGAATATAGACGTTTTTACCCTGATCTCTTGTAGCAGAAGCAGTATCATAATTGAAAATCCAGATTCCTTGGCCATAAGTTTCGTAAATTGTATTATTATATATTTCTATAGTGTCCATAACACCAGTACTTTTTTCTACTTGAATCCCTGGCCCACCAGTGCACCGGTAGTAAGAAGATTCAATTACATTATCGTGAAATTTTACTTTATTAGAGTTCCATATTCTAAGGCCACTATTAGTTCTGCATGTAATAGTGTTGTTCCAGGCCTCTACATTCATGCAGTCAATTGCAAATAACCCATCATGTCCCAGTTTAGATATTCTGTTATTGTAAAACTGAATGTTTTCACCAAATTTTATCCGGAGTCCATCTCCATGGCCATCGTGCATATACATATTGTATACTTTTACATTACTGCAGCGAGCTAAGTATATTATGTTGTAGTACCCTTTGCCCCTAGAAAGCTCAGCATTCCCATCATGGTTTACATTTACTTCGAATCCCCTTACTACGATATTATTATTCCCTGCGTTGTTCATTTGCTGGATCAGAGGTTTCATTGTAGTCCAGCCTGCGTCGTTAACAAGTTTGATTACGGCAGTCGAATCCCCTTCTAGAGTAGTATTGCTGCCTATTAGGAGAGTATCATCGATGACATAAGTAAAAGGTCCTTTAAGGTGGACAGTTGTATATGCAGAATTTTCTGAGACAAACTTCAAAGCCTGGTTAATCTGTACATGGTCGTCTGTTCCATCGCAGTTAAAATCTCCACTGCCATCTCCTGCAACATAAATTGTTGGAGCGGGACTCCTGCATAAAGCAGCAGGAACACTTGAAAGAATAAAGCAACCTATTAGAAGAAGGATCACTAACTCTCTTTTTAGCATCGCCATCACCTGGGGGTGATAATAATAAAAATTCTTAGTATTCTTTTTAAATAGACTCTGTTGTGATGTATCTGTGTCTCTACAATATTTGTGGCTGTTTTCCAAAAAGTTAAATAAAATTATTATTCTGTTTCCTGCATATCGGACAAAATTTTGCAAATAGTATCCACTCCATAAGTTAGAGACTATAGAAAAATATTGAGGAAACTTCCAATAATAAAGAGTACTGAGTCCAATAGATACTACAGAAGACCCAGAATGAATTTCCCTATTTTTGAGGAAAATTTCCTCAAATTCACACGAATCCCCCCTCGTGAAACATGAGGAATAAATTAACTTTCAGCATATTGTTTAATTCTCTATAGTCAACACTGTAAATTAACCCATTATATTATAAAGTATACATACAATATATTTAAATTTTTTAGTTAGTTTGTAGGAAAATAGAAATGTTATATTAGAACTTAAAAGAAAAAATCTGATCAACAGATATTTTATTAAAACCTATGAAAAATAATCTTTTAAAAGTAAATTCCAGACATCCTATTGACAAGAATGTTTACTAGAGTGTGCCGGGAAAATCTTGGCTTTATTTTTTGCTCCAACAGTTAAATCAAAATCAAAGTGAGTGGCATATTACCTTAAAATATTTCTAAATTACAATTGTTGATATCCAGACTTATATAAAATTTACTTTTCTACGCAGCTACACATTCTTCGAAATCGTCAAAAGTAATTGTAACGCTTTCTCCTAATACCTTTATCAGAGCCTTAGCCCCTGGAAAACCGTCTGTGGCAGATGGTTTTCCGCAGGCAAGATGTCCATTGTTTTCAAGGCTAAAACTTTTTTTCTAGACTATTCCCCTAATTAAGAAGTATACTGATCAAGAATTAATTTCATCTGTATTAACTCTTTGATTTTGATGCGTAGATCGTGTTTCCATATCTCCCAATGTTGATTTTCTTTCCGTTATTTGCAGGTTCCTTTGAATAATCAGAAGAAAGATATCCTTTGTCAATGCATGGAGAACTCACTTTATCTTTAACCCATGTTTTTCCATTCCAGCGGCCTGCAACCGACTGTAGATGGTAATCATGTGTTTTCTGGCTCGCAAAGAGTGGGTTTACGTAGATATCAGTTGTCGATTTACAGCCTTTATAGGTACCTCCTGAGTTATTGTAAAGGCAGTTGTTTTGCAGCACAAATGTATGGTTCGCAGTGAGATAATTGACCACTCCATACCCTGTCCCGCTAGGATCTTTTATTCGCTTCTTTGTGTTTACAATTATATTATTACGTAGAATCGTTGTGTATCCTGTTTTTGATGTATAACTTGGAGAATAACCGTTGGGATACATGTGAACAACAGCAGCATGGTATGTTCCGTCAAAAACATTGTTCTCAATGAGAGTGTCATGGAATCCACTCAACACAATGCCTCCTACCCAAGTGATCCCTGTATTGGTGCCTGTGTTGTAAAAGATGTTATGATGGATATAGACGTTTTTCCCCTGCTCTTTTGTTGCAGAAGCAGTATCATAGTTGAAAATCCAGATTCCGGGGCCATAAGTTTCGTAAATCGTATTATTGTATATTTCTATAGTGTCCATGATACCAGAACTTTTTTCTATCTGTATTCCTGCCCCGCCTGTACAACGATAGTAAGAGGATTCCATTACATTATCATGGACTTTTACCTTATTGGAGTTCCAAATTCTAATCCCACTGTTAGTTCTGCAGGTTATTTTGTTGTTCCAGGCTTCTACATTTTTACACTCACTTGCGAATAACCCATCGTGTCCCAGTTTTGATATTCTGTTATTGTAAAACTGAATGTTTTCACCATATTTTACCCTCAGCCCGTCTCCATGACCATCATGCATATACATATTATATACTTTTATATTATTACTGTGAGTAAAATACATTACGTTATAATACCCCTTACCCTTGGAAATTTTAGAGTTCCCGTCATGGTTTACGTTTACTTCGAAGCTCCTTACTACAATATTATTATTCCCTTCGCTGTTCATTTGCTGGATCAGAGGTTTCATTGTAGTCCAGCCTGCGTTATCAACCAGTTTAATTACAGCAGTTGAGTCTCCTTCAAGAATAGTATTGCTACCTATTAGGAGAGTATCATCGATAACATATGTAAAAGGTCCTTTAAGGTGGACAGTTGTATATGCAGAGTTTGCCGCTACAAACTTCAAAGCCTGGTTAATCTGTACATGGTCGTCTTTTCCATCGCAATTAAAATCCCCACTACCGTCTCCTGATACATAAATTGTTGGAGCAGGACTCCTGCATAAAGCAGTAGGAACACTTGCAAGAATAAGGCAACCTATTATAAGAAGGATCCCTAATTCTCTTTTTAGCATTGCTATCACCTTAGGGGAATCATAAAATAAATTGTTAGAGTCAGTATGCAAAAATGTGTATTGTGATTTGTTTGCATTTTTATAAGATATCTGGTTTCTTACTAAAAACTGAAATAAATTCTTTATTCTGTTTCCTGCATCTCGAACAAAAGTTTGCAAATAGTATTCACTCCCCAAAATTCCAGACTATAGAAGAAATCCTGAAGAAATTTTCAATAGCAGAGGCTACTAAACCCTTAAATACGAGATAAATAAGGGATGTAGTACAAATTTCCCTCTTCTTTCAGGCCAATAATCCAATTCCCAAGAATCCCCCGTGAAACAAAGGGAATCAGTTTGCTCTTGGCTTCTACTTAAATTTCTATAGTCAGTAATGTAATTAGATCATTATATTATAAAAGTATATGTGCAACAATAATTTCTTTATAAAGTGTGTAATACTTAGAAATAGAAAAATATGAAAAAAGTTAGCTACTCATCTTCAAAATTATATCACAAAAATACTCTCAGATTATATCGTTGCATATCTCCAGGATCTTTCTTGCGACTCCATCCCAGCTGTGAGTCTTAAGGACATATTTGCGTCCTTTCTCTCCCATAAGGGCTCGGGTACTATCTTCTGAAGCTAATTTTACTATGGCAGTTGCCATCTCTTCAGGATCTTCGGGAGTAACCGAAATCCCTCCCCCTGAAGATTCAATCAAATCTTTAACTCCTGGAATACTGCTTGCCACAATAGGTTTTCCACAGGCAAGGTATTCATACGTTTTTAAGGCTGAAAGCCCGATTTTCGAGTTTCTTTCCCTGATAAAAGGAGCAACACAAACATCAGCCGCATTAATATATAGTGGGACACACTCGTAGGGAACCCTTCCGGTAAAAACGAATTTATCTGACAGCCCCAATTCTGAAGCTAACTCCAGCAATTTATCTCTCATAACACCATCTCCCACGATAAGGAAACGTATATCGGGGCATTTTTCCAGTATCAGGGGAGATGCATAAATCAGAAATTCGACTCCTTGCCAGGCTGCAAGATGGCCGACAAAACATACATATTTTGTTGAACTTTCCAGTCCCAGCTTTGCTTTTACCTGTTTTTTGTCCAGAGGCTTGAATAAATCAGTATTTGCCCCGTTATTGATAACAAACACTTTTTCCTCAGGGACAGAGTACAACTTCACAAGTTCTTCTTTGAGTTTATCTGTGACAGAAACAATTTTGTTACAATACCTGTAATTGAGTTTTTCGGAGCGGAGTGCTAGATAAGAAAAGACTCTGTATGCAATTGATTTTGAATCTGGATTTACCTTCAACTCGTCCAGAACCAGTCCATTAACCTCTACAATAGAGGGAATTTTCAAAATGTTGCATAGAATTATAGGGAAGAATGGAAAAGAATTCTGGCGAAGATAAAGCACATCAGGCCTGTTTTTTATACACGAATAAAGAAGGTAAAAGGAAAGCATGAATTCGTAAGAAGGCTGTACAAGGTACTTATTGTCTATTACAGGAACGTATTTTACTCCTGGAAGAGAACGATCTGCACTCTTCTGGCCAGGTGCGAACAGGACAATATCCGTGTATTTTTTCAAGTTTCTCAAAAGTTCAAGTATATGTACGTTCGAGCCTGATTTTGTATTGAAGGATCCGTAATAAACCAGAAAAATATTATTTACTTTTTTGAACATGATTGCCGTTACCCAAATAGCAAAAGTAGTTAATTAGTTTATCCCATAACTTCATCTATTTTCCATAACTGCATCTATTATTTTTCTTAATTTTAGGAATTTAGCTTCAAGTAAATCCAAGAATGGGAATTAAAACGTTTTAAAGAGAAGTATTTATATTATTAATTCTCTCCTTTGTCTGTCTTTAAATAACTTGAATTGAAAAAAGGTAAAGACTTATGAGAGTACTGGAAACATGTCAGGAATTTCCTAACAGGTATTATCCTCAACTTGGAACATTCATAAAGCAAAGTATCGACTCAATTGCAGACCAGAACATAGACATTACTGTAATTTCTCCAAAGCCTTTCGTGCTTCCTTTTTCCAGGTTCCCTTATCATAATTTTTACAAATTACCTCACCTTGAGCATACCGAAAAATACGATCTTCATTATCCTCGCTATGTTTATGCCCTTCCCAAAAAGTATTTTTATCCAATTACTGGAATTTCGTACTCTCATTTTGTTTCCAGATATGCAATGAAGAACATAAAACCAAAACCGGATATAATCCATGCACATTTTTCATATCCTGATGGATACGGGATGATCAGACTTGCAAAGAAATGGGAAGTTCCTTTGGTTATAAGTGCGCTGGGGACAATCGAGAGAAAAGTTGCCTATGAAGGTTCCTATACTTCAAAGCAGATCATAGAAGCTATGAATTTTGCATCTAATGTTCTTTCTGTCAGTGAAGATCTTAAACTCCATATCGTAAATCTGGGAATAAGTGAAAATAAAGTCCATGTAGTTCCGAATGGTGTTGATATCGAGAAGTTCAAATCTGTCGGAAAAGAACATGCAAGAAACCTGTTAAACCTGCCTCAAAATAAGAATATTGTTCTATTTGTAGGAGCCCTTCGAAAAATAAAGGGTGTAGACTACCTGATTGAGGCTGCAAAAAATTTCGTGAATCCTGATACCGAACTCTATATGGTCGGCAGAGATGACGGTCTGAAAAAGAGTCTCGAAAAAAAGGCGCGAGAACTCAAAATTTCCAATTACATTAAATATACTGGGCCTGTAAACCACGAGGAGATTCCTCTCTGGATCTCAGCTTCGGATATTCTTGTACTTCCTTCTCTGTCTGAGGGTAGACCAAATGTAGTGCTTGAAGCTCTTTCCTGTGAGGTGCCTGTAGTGGCGACAGATGTGGGCGGGATTCCGGAATTAATGGTAAATGGAGACACAGGCTATTTAGTACCTGCAAAAGATCCTGCAGCTTTGTCTGATAAAATCAATAAGCTTTTAAATGACGAAAGCCGGAGAGTCAAAATGGGGCATTTCGGGCGCAAAAGCATAATCCAGCGGGGGCTGACCTGGGAAGCTCACGCAAAAAAGACTGTGGACATCTATTCCAAACTTCTGTAATAAGTTAAAATAAAGTATGTTTCACCCTACTTTTTTAAATTAATCATATTTATTTGACCAAAGCATACTGATTTTAAAAATATACTCCAGGTCTCTATTTTTGTTTTACACAATTTGTTATAGATACACACTAAGTTAGAGTAAATTCCAAACTTACATAAAATGGGGATGTGAATCAGATACAGATGAAATTACATCTGATCCTGATACATTTGACTATCGTCTACATTATTAATCTGCACAGGTCTTATCTTCTGTTGAGAAAATATCCCCTGCTTTGGAATGAATATATCTACTGAAGGACTTGAGTAAACTTTACTGAGAACTGCCAGATTCTCCTTTAGTTCAAGCTTATTTTCTAGCCCTCCATCATAGAAATAGTTGGCAGTATCCTTCAGAGTACTTTCCTCACTTCCGAAATACAAACCACTTCTGAGAAACTCTCGAGTCCTGAGAACTACATAGCCTCTATATTGTGAAAGTTTGTTTACATCTCCAATTCTATAATTATCATAAGATGAAATATTCATCTCAGCAGAGCTTGCAGGGATCAATGGAAGGTAAAAGAACCTTGAAGCGTAGTAATCTGTATAGATTGAGGAGTTTGCAGGCACATAACTAAAAACATGATCAAAGCCGCTCATTTCCTCGGAAGTAAAATACTCATGCTTTGCATCCTTTCCAAGGAAATTTGCGTCTCCAATACTGTAGGCCGAAGAAACAAATACAAATCCTGAAAAAATCAAAAGCACTAACAAGAAGGAATTTATCTTCTTAGGGGAGTATTTATCCATGTAGTTCCAGAATATATATATTCCATATCCCATTATGAAAGCCATAAACGGGCTGACGAAAAGCATAAATCGGTCAACTCTGAAGAGGACTCTGAACTGCCAGATCGTATTCAAAGGATTAGGAACATAGAATATAAGGGTCAAAAGGGCAAATAGTCCAAATACGGATGCATAATTGTTTTTATAGTTTTTTAGAAGAAAACCTATCCCTATCAAGGCAAAAAACAAAAAGATGGATTTATCAAGAAGCCCTACTAAATTGAGCAAACTCTCCTGAAGTACTTCTGTACCTCCTGCAGTTAAAACTATAGAATCCCAAAGGTGACTTTGCAAACGGGGAGCCAGGCTCCTCTGAACGAAAACATATGCGACAAAAAACCAGTATGAAGTAAAGATCACATTGAACAATAAGAAAAAGGGCTTGCTTATGTAGCTACCGTTCCCTACTATGTATTCTGATGCAAAAAGAAGTACAAGTAGAACTACCATCTGGGGAAGGGAAACATTGTGAACCAGGGTCAAAAAGATCGCAACTATTAACGAGAGAGTTTTTAATGATAATTTCTCTGTTTTGAAATTGACAACATAAATAAGGTAAAGCAATACAACGAACATTATGAATGACATTGTACGGGTGATTACATTTACACCGTAATAAAGAACAGTAGAACTTGCTGAAAATAGTATGCAAGAAAGCAGGGAAATTTGCCTGTTATTCGTTACGTGATTGAAGAGATAATAAAGGAAAATTACAGTGATCGCATAGATTGGTGCAGATACCATAAATAGGGCAGTCTTTGTGCTGGTATTGAGGAGCTCAGTAGCTTCTGCAATCAGTACATGATAAAGAGGGAAGTACGCATAATCACTTAAGGAAGTAGGAATTATTTGCCCGGAAACGGCAGTGAGTTCTGAAAGGAGGATGTGGGGTAGAATGTCTGTGGTTCCAACATAAAAATCATAATTTAACGTAACACTGTATATCAGGTTAATCATAATTAAGAACGTTTCTGTCAGAATAAGAGAAGGACTTGCTTTTTTAGAGAAAATTTGCAAGAATACCGAAATGTAGAGCACTAAAATAAACATAAAATAGTACCAGGGTCTTCCTCCCTGAGACAACAAAAGTAAGACTATTGAACCGATATAAAATATCCCGAATATATATATGAGGGACTTTAGATTTAGTGAAGGTAAGACATCTATATCATGTAGACTTACATCTTTTTTATAAACGTACAATATCATTATACAGGAAAGAATTGCGGGGACTCCTGTAAATAATCCCCTTAGTGCATAGCCGAGCTTTCCGGTTGCGATCATCCATGAGAACGCGAATATTACTGCGAAAATTATAGTCAACGGGAACAGAGAGTAAATTAACCTCATGAAGCGGTTATTACCTAATTTTAGTCCCGTCTCTTCACTTAATCCTAACATACTATCTCCATAATATTGAATAGTTGTAAAATCACAGATTAAATAGACATGGTTTTCAATTTTGCATTCGGAAACCAATGAGAGTTACAATCAGGGCGGCATTGATTAAGAATTTTTTGCCCGAAAAGTCTCACATACTTATTCAAAAGTTTCGACCCTATTTCTAAACTGTTTTTCTATCTTTATGATCATATTCACTCGTGAATATCAACTATTCGAGCGAGCCCTCTTTTTCGAGAGAAAATAGGAGTTTGCAAAACTGTACAAAAATCCCAGTCCATAGGTGACATGTTGTATCGGAATCACAAGCAGGGCAAAAAAGCCATATTTGGATCTCATCTTATAAGTGACCTGGACTGAAGTAATTAAAACCAGAGTGAAATATATGGCAGTTAATGCAAGCAGAAACAGTATTGGAGTAAAGTCTATGATAGAGGCGATTAGCAAAGAAACTGCAAAAATAATGGCTATTGATGGTAAAAATGCATACCAGCGAACAAATTCTCCATGCTTTTTGAAGAGCTCCGCCATCCACATCCCATATTTGAACATCCTTACCGAGAAAGACTTAAGAGTTCCTCTTCTATGATGCAGGACCTGTGCTTCGGGGACGTACAAAAACTTGTGACCTTTTTTACCTATTCTATAATTCAAATCTCCGTCCTGGCCTACAATAAATTTCTCGTCAAAGCCTCCTACTCTCTGAATTACATATTTTTTATACATGGCATTGCAGTTGGGAAGTGAGTTAACGTAGTGTTTTCTTGTGGAGTTTTTGGACTGAGCTGAACCCCCTGAACCCAAAAAAGTTTCCTGGGCATATCCTACCACCCGGCCAAATACCGGATCCGTATCAAAGATAAGGTTAGGACCTCCGACGCATACTACGTCTTCTGGAGCATTCTGAATTTCACTGACAAGATTTTTCAACCATTGGGGATCTACCTTACAATCTCCATCAGTAAATGCAACAAGATCACCTCTGGAGTTCTCAACTCCAAGATTTCTTGCCGCAGCAACGTTCTTTCTCTCGTTTAAAAGGAGCCTGACGGGATATTTCTGTACGAGCTCCCGGGTTTTATCTGTTGACATCCCGTCAACAATAATAATTTCATAAAGGTCCTGAGGGTAGTCAAGCTTAAGAAGGGACTCAATACATTCTTCAATGAATTTTTCTTCATTGCGGATGCCTACTACCACTGAAACAAAAGGGTATTCCATACAATTTAACCCCTGGTTATTGTTTTCGAATATGCTCGTTTAGAAATATCATCCTTGAGATGGCATGCAGGATTATTCCCGTAAACACCATGAAAGCCCCTATTATTGTCAGCATTACCATAAGAAGTGTAGGGCCGAAACGTAGTGAGCCTCTCGAGACGATGTAATCCTGCAAAAATATAAGTCCCATAAGAATTCCTGTTGATGTCATAATCAGGCCAGGAACGGCAAAGTAGTATAGAGGCCGTCTATATTCCATATCCTTTAAAATTCTAAACAGGACTCTGGGTCCATGTATGAAAGGGTGTTCGCTTGAGCAGTCTTCAAGGTCATACCTGCAATGAATTTCCACTTCAGTAAATTTCAGGTTGTAATCTCTCGCTTGAATTAGGATTTCGGATCCCGCAGACATGTCAGTGCCATTCAAATTTATATTTTCAATGGCTTTTCTTCCATAAGCCCGAAAACCGCTCTGGGAATCAGTAACTTTGAGACCTCCTGCCATCACAGTTGCGACATCAAGGACCTTCATTCCAAACTTACGATAGATGGGAACATTTTTTCCGTTACCGTTGACAAACCTTGACCCTATTACAAGATCAAATCCACTTTTAAGTGGTTCAAGGAGTTTGGGAATCTCAGAAGGGTCATGTTGACCATCGGAGTCGATTATTACCATTGCATGTGCACCGAGATTTTTAGCTGTTTCAAAACAGTCTCTCAGAGCTGCACCATATCCTTTATTGGTCTCGTGACGGACTACATAGGCACCCAGGGATTCGGCGATAACGACAGTGTTATCAGTGCTTCCGTCATCAACAACTACTACTCTGTCGACATATTTTTTGCAGCCGTTGATGACCTCTGCAATGGCATGGGCTTCATTATAGGCGGGCATGGCTGCAATCGTAATGGTCATATTAAATCATCTACCTCTTCGGCAACGAGACTCAATAGTCTGCCGAATAAAGTAATTTGTTATAGAAGAATTTGTAAAAAGTTCTAATTCTGATAATATATTTTTCAGAGTCATCGCTCCACAATTTTCAAAGGGTTTCAAGAGGTCTTTTACAGTTGCATTTACAGAGATTAATTTGGGGGATTGTTGTTCTCTTTTTTAATAAAAAGGAGAACATAATACTCTGTACACAAGTCACGGCATATAGTATAAGACCTGTATCTGTTTTAATATACGAGCTATATAAGCATTTAGACACGAAAAATACTTGGGCAGTTCATCGTTAAATCTTATGTGATTGAGCTCTTTTATATGCTTTTTAGCTCGAAAAAAAATCTTAAAAAACCTTATTTATTATTCTTTATGAGGACTTTATTAGTAAAAAAATTAGGTATTGTTAACTAATTATAGCTAATTCATTATTTCTGTATTTCATCAATAG